>CAYXFC010000008.1:0-10321 GCA_964464155.1 uncultured Pseudomonadales bacterium | reverse complement strand
TCCCACTTGATATTTCTCTTCACCCCCCTCACCTTTTAATGTTTCCCAAATAACATAATCTTTAGTTTTATGGCAGATAAAACGTAACAGATAAGATATATAATATTTCACACTCACTAAATTAATCTGAGTTACGAAATTATAACAGATCAATATTGCTAGTATTTGTCATCCTAAAACGGCTACCTGCCCGCATTGCTATGCAAAGCGTTGCAGGCGGGACAGCTGATATTTAGTGCCTGTCCTGAGCTTGCCGAAGGAATCTTTTGAGAGATATCCATAAGATTCTAAATCATGCTTACAGCCTGTTTAGAATGACATTACAGATAAGCAATTCCGTAATTTAAGTTAAATCAATAATTACCCTGTATTTAAGAATATTTTAAGGAAGTTTTTTGATTCTAAAATGGAGTACATTCCCAGAGCTTAATTCAAATGTATGTATATAAGTTCTATTCTCTCCCACTTGATATTTCTCTTCACCCCCCTCACCTTTTAATGTTTCCCAAATAACAATATAATTCCCAGGTACAAGATTATTTATCTGTACTGGAACAGATTCTGTTTGCGAAAAGCTAGGGTTATAGTTACTAACAATTGCCATAATTTCATCATCTTTTTTAACCGCCCAAGCTTTGACATTACTACCCTCCCCTTGTAACAAAAGTCTATCTCCAAACATTGATTTCATCATAAGATATGAACGATAGCGTGGTTTAGGATACAAGTTAGCCTGATTATGAGTTAAAAGACCCCAACCTTGTGACCCTTGATTAGGATCGTCTTTTACTTCAAAAGCGTATAACCAGTCCAAACCACTCTCTAACAGTTGCCGAGTTGCAGATACGACATGTGCTCCAGACGTAGGAGAATAATATATACTAGATTTTTCACTATCAGGCCCAAATTCAGAAATGATTAACTGGAATTGACCTTTATTTGCCAACCAATTACGTAAAGATATGACATCTTTTAGAAAAAGATTGTCATCGTAGCTATATCGATGCCAAGAAACAAAATCTAAAGGAAGGTTATTTTCTTGAGTATATTCAACTAACGCGTGGATCCAATTTTCGTAGGTAGCTGTAATTGCTGGACCGCCAATGTAAAACTGTTTAATATTGTTATTTTGCCTAGCAGTTTGAGCGGCTTGTGCAGCATAGCGATACAAAGTTAAGTAATTTTTAGAGCCAGAATAATGCCATTTACCAAAGCTTTCCAAGTCTGGTTCGTTCCACACTTCATAATATACTTGAGAAATCCCTTTCCCCTCAACTCCAGAATAGTGTTGAATGCATTGACCGACCAACCACTGCCACTTATTCCAATCATAAGGAATATCAATTTTAGAAGCAGCCAAGCTTGCAGGCATGTAGCCAAGTGAAAAAAATGGTTTTGCTCCCATTTGAGTGATACTTGCGACTGTCTGATCTAGCTTGGTCCAATCAAGACTTAGATTGTTTCCACTCCCTTTGACTACTCCATAATAATCATCATCAAAAATATGATCAATTCGAATATATTGAGGATTAATTTTTTGCATCGATACTTCTGTCCCTGCCAACATATTAACGTTTTGTTCTTCACCACCTTGGGCAAAAGCCTCCCAAATCGGTTTAATCTTGCCGGTGATTTTAGTGGCATCAATTTGGAGATTGGCTTTTTTGTATGTTTCGCTTAAATACAATTCTCCATCTCCCTGGAAGGTAGTTTGTTGTAAGTGAAATAAGAAATAGGCAAAACCAAATACAATCAGTACCAAAACGATATTAGCAATAAATATAAGGTTTCCAAAAAATAAATGACGACGATAGCTCATAATTAAAAACTTAAAATACCAGGTATTTGTAATATATTTTGTCCTTGATCATCAAAACTTACATAACTTCCTTCCCTAGTGTTTGTCACATAATCAAAGCTAATATCAGTCAAATTAGGGGTTTTCTTGATTGCAGAAATTGTGGCAACTATATATTTCCCAGACATAATTTCATTTTTTGCCAACAGTTCAATACTACCGGAATCAGTAGCTATATTATCAATGATAAAATCCCAAGCTGAGTTGGTAATTATCTGAGTTCCACTAACCGTTGCATTCTTATCTAAAATATCAATATCAGTTGGGTTATAACGTATCTTTGCAAGTACTGCCTTTGATGGAAGTTTATTTTCTAGCCAAAGAGTCAATTCATAAGTAGAGTCTTTTGTTTCTTTTGATTCCAGCCAAAGTGAGGCAGTCATTTCCGGTTGACTATCAGGTTCAATTTCACCTACGAAAATATCTGCTTGTTTAGGTTGTTTAGGATGATTTACTGTTTCAATTATAGCCATTGATTGACCAATCACTAATAAACTTAAAAATATGGCTGAAATTCCCAATACCCTATCTTTTGTCATGATATTCAGTGTATGAAAAAAATTGGTAAGAAGCAAGAGAAAATATATGCAAAGACGATCCTTTTGATAGTTCTTATGGGCAATTTGTGGACCTGCGGGGAATTGAACCCCGAACTCGTCAATGCGAATGACGCGTTGTACCGTTCAACTACAGGCCCAACATTGATCAAAATAAAATAAATTCAGATTAAACGAATTATATCAAGTTTTGGAAAATTAAGATTATCGTAAATAAGTCAGGGGATCGACATTTTTACCACCAACTCTAATCTCAAAGTGACAATGTGTTCCTGTAGATCTACCGGTGGATCCCATTTTACCAATAGAATCACCCCTATTCACTGTTTGGCCAACTGAAACATATACAGCTTGCATATGAGCGTATAGAGTCACGAAACCATTTCCATGATCAATTATTACACGATTACCATAGCCTACATTGTCTGGCCAGCCAGCTTGAATTACTGTCCCACTATCGGCTGCTAAAATATCAGGCGCGCTGGCATTAGCAATATCCAATCCGGTATGGTACCAAACAAAACGCTGAGTAATTGTTCCGTTGGTAGGCCAAATAAAACTACCATTGGCAGCTACAGCTCCAGCATTGGGTGTAATTCTACCTGCTAAGTATTGGGTGTTAGAAGGCTTAGCAGCAGGCATAACTCCATCTGGAACAATTAGCAATTGACCTACAGCTAAACCAAAGTTTTCATCGTCAGTGTATGTGTTAAACGGCCAGTTAACTATAACCTGAGGATCAATAGCATATTTTTTGGCAATAGAATAAATAGTATCGCCTCTTTTAACCTTATGAACAATACCATCAACTGGAGGAATGTTGATCGTGTCCCCTGCTTTGACAGAATCATTTTTAAGATTATTGTTCCAACGTAATGTGTCAGTTTGGAGATTAAATTTTTTGGCAATGGAAGATAGGGTGTCTCCATCTTGAACGATATAACTTAAAACCGCATCTTCAGGTTTATTAGATATTTGAGTGGCAATATCACTAGACATCATTGCAGCTTGAGCCTCAATGCTCATACCTAGGATAGAACTTCCAATACTACTTTCATTAGTTTGTTCTACAGATATAGCATCCTTTACCAAAGGAGTAACCGCAAGACCAAGTAGAAACAATCCAGTCATAGAAGTATGTAAAAAGGGACGCACATATTTACCTCTTTTGGCGGTCAATCCGCCTACCACCACATGCTTTGCTCTTTCAAAACGATAAAAAGAGAAAAATAACCTACGATTAATATAGGTAGACAGAGCTGCAATATATGCCTTAAGCTCTGCCAAAAAAGATGTTTGAGTTTGCCAGTACAAAGAAGAACGCCGAGCGCTGTGCATAAGATACATTAAACTACAAATGAGTTATAAAATCAAATTTGCAGAGATAAGTCCTATTATTATTCTTTTCCTAAGTGCTCTAAAAATTCAGTATTAGTTTTATATTTTTTCATGCGTTCAATCAATATTTCTGTTCTTTCATCAGGAGAAAGCATATCTGTCATGGTAATTAAAGTTTTAATCTTGTCTGCTGTTTTACCATAAAGTAAATGATCCATACGGGTTGACGATTTTTGAACATCAATAGCTGGATAGATACGACGTTCTGCCAGTCGTCTATCAAGATGTAGTTCTTGATTGCCAGTCCCCTTGAATTCTTCATAAATTAGATCATCCATCCTAGAACCAGTATCAACTAACGCAGTTCCTATGATAGTAAGAGATCCAGTTTTTTTACCTTCAAAAGTTTCAAATTCTTCAAAATTACGCGCTGCTCCGAAAAAACGTTTAGGTGGGTATAAAGCTGCGGGATCAAATCCACCTGAAAGCGTTCTCCCAGAAGTTGGAATTGCTAGGTTATAAGCCCTAGCTAAACGTGTAATTGAGTCAAGTAAGATAAATACATGTCTACCAAGCTCTACCAGGCGTTTTGCCCGCTCCAATGCCAGCTCTGCAACCTTTACCTGTCTTTCTGGTTGCTCATCAAAATTTGAGGCTGCTACCTCTCCTCTGATAGATCTACTGATATCTGTAACTTCTTCAGGACGTTCTCCCACTAAAACTGCCATAAGGTGGATATCTGGATAGTTGGCGGTTACTCCATTAGCAATTTGTTTTAGTAGTATAGTCTTACCTGCCTTGGGAGGAGAAACAATCAAACCTCGCTGTCCCCGACCAATAGGAGCAATTAGATCAATGAGTCTTGTTGAAAAAATGTCTTTCTCAGTTTCCAGCTTAAGATGAAAATCAGGATAAACTGGAGTTAGACGATCAAAATAAATTCTACTGGTTAGTTTTTCGATTTCGACTCCATTAACATGAGATACTTTCAAAAGTCCCCAATATCTTTCCGATTCTTTGGGTCGTCTAGCTGGACCTTTAATCATATCTCCAGGACGCAGTCGAAATCTCCGAATTTGAGATGTAGAAATATAAACATCATTATCGGAAGCAGCAAATTTAGGTCGCAAAAGCCCATGGCCATTGAAATCCATGTCTAAAATACCTTCAACTTCCTCTGTTGGCATACCTGCATCAGGAATTACCCGATTATCAACATATCCATCAAAACGACTATAGTCGTTATATGGTTGAGGATTAGATTGTGTTTGTTGAGTTTGACTAGGGGTTTGAGTAGTCTTAGTTGGAGGGTTAACAGTCCCACCCACTAATTGGTCTATTGAGTTATCATATGATGCTTGGTCTTGACCATTAGTCCCGAAGCTATCAGAAGTTTTGGATTGTGGCATAATTCCTTTCAACTATTTTATAAATACCCATGAGCATATGCACATGGTTGTTAATAGAATAAAACGACGCAAATGTTCAGTCGTGTCATTGTTTGGTAAATCAAACAATCGCACTATTGGACATTAGACTTAAATATGTATGAAAATAAAAAACTTTCATCGACCATGCTATTAATTATTTTTTGGAAAAATTCCGAAGAAACACCTGTAAGAATAACATACCCCATCTAGATTGTCAATTTCGCTTTTCTCATCGGGATTCGAGAGCCTGCCCTACGCTCGAATCCCTATGGCAGAAGCGGTGGTGAAGTAAAATATTTTATTTTTTACTCTGTTATTCCTAATAGTTATCCACAGTCTTGACACCAGCACCAAACTTTGCTAATCTACTCTTAGGTTTTCTTTATTCCTGTCCTTTAAAGAAACCTAACTCTAAGGAAAGCATTGCTACTCGTCCGTGTTTCGCTCTCAGTGAATTTTAGGATCGATAGTAATGCTTTCTTTTTTATTGTCCTCTAATCTGTTATAGGGCCTTAAGATTGCTTGATTTTAACATATATTTGAAAAATAGTCAATCCTATAACTAATATTTATTCGGTTTATCTTCTTTTAAGGAATTGTATATAAATATTATGTATACTATATTTGTTCTTTATTCGTATTTATTAATTAATGTTATTACTTATTAGTTATTAAATATTAGTTATTCTAGTGTTCTTTTTAGCTTTAAAACCCTTTCTATGTGTTGGTCAATTGTCTTTTGACATCCCAATTCATCAAAACATGAATCTAATAATTTATCGTAAACTTTTTGATAATCTTTACTTGAGGTGATAATTAATAAATCAGTTCCTGCTTGCAAACTAGATTGAGCATAGTCTTCTACTAAATAATTGGCTTTAATTGCTCCCATAGACAAGTCGTCACTTATAATTAGACCATCAAACGCCAAATCATCACGTAATATGTCTTCTAAAAATAACCTGGAGGCACTAGTAGGCGTCGCATCGACTAAAGGGTAAAGTAAGTGTGTGACCATAATTGCACTGGCTGAAAGATCGATAAATGACATAATATCGGAGATTATTTCCTCTTCAGAAGAATTAAGTACCGGCATTCTTCGATGTGGGTCAACATCAACTCTTCCGAGTCCAGCTGGAAAATGCTTTACCACTGCTAATATCCCAGTTTGTTGATACCCTCTAACCATTGCTTGAGCCAAAACCGCTGATTGACTAGCAAAGCCTCTTTTCTGCTTAGCAATAAAACTATTTTGATTAGCTGTTTCAATAACTGGAGCAAAATTAGTATTGACTCCTAACTCTTTTAATTGTTGGCCTCGCAGCCAGGCTATCTGATAAGCTTCATCTTCTGAACTGATTTGATTTTGAGCTGTATTTTCTATCCAAGGAATTCGACTAACTGCCCCTCCTTCCTGATCCACTGCAATCAAGGGTAACATCCCAGAAAATGTGGCTTGTTGATAAATAGCGGAAGTGAGTTGTTTCAACTGCTCTGCATTATGAATATTTTTACTCAATAATATTATATTGCCTAATTTACCAGTATTTATATCATCTATTTCTTTTTCTGTTAATTTGTACCCAGAAAGTGTTGTCATTAGTATTTGGCTCAATTTTTGGGTGTTGGTCAAACTAAGTTGAGGTTTTTGAGTCTGATTTTGTTTTGTTGTTATTAATGGGGTTGGTGAAAAAATAGGTTCATCTATGATTGAATTTAAACTAATTAGCTGGAACTGATAAACAATGGCAAAAATAATTAGTAAGACAAATACGGAGATAAATATGGTTAAAGCTGGCTTAAGACTAAGCATTAAATTAATTATACACTGCAAGAGATAATAGGTTTTCTGAGAGGTTATTTTTGAGAATAAAGACGGCGGAGGAAGAGAGATTCGAACTCTCGAGCCCCAAAACTGGGGCGCGGTTTAGCAAACCGCTGCAATTGGCCACTATGCGATTCCTCCATCACAACGGATCATATTATAAAGCACTAAAGTCTTCTTGTCATACTTTTATTTTCTGTTAGGCTAAACTATGACCAAAACAAATATCAACACTTTCATCTCTAATCTTAAAAAAGCTAATCTAGTTACCAAAGTCACTCCTTGGATGATTGAGGGAATAGACAATGGAAAATCGGAAGTGCGTTTTGTAGGCTTAAAATTAAAAGATGATTGGCTGGAACTTTTTTCGCTCAAAGATAATTTACTGTTAAAATTTATTTTAGTCAAGCAAACTGTTAGGTTGGAAATCTATTTAGCTAACATCCCACCCTTTTATAAAATCTCTGGTTTGTATTTAAGGGAAAGTGATAAATGGGAAACGGTTTTGGGAGAGTTAAAAAGAATATTAAAAAAAGATAAAGAGGATTTTATTAATCATGATACTAAAGTAGACAACCTATGGATTAAAATCAAACCATATTTGAGAAAATAATATTAGTGTTTTTTGTGTTTTAGAAACATAGTTAAAATTGTTATTCCCAGCATTGCCAACCCTATATACTCTAATATCTGTGGCCAGAAGATAAGATAAATAGTATTATTTCCATTAAGATTCCCTATTCCCCAACCATTTGCCCAATTGTTAATTTTGACATGAGGTAAAAGTCGCCAACCATTATGGGTTTTGGCTAGCCCTATCCAACCCGAATGATAGGCTTGAGAAAGCTTAAGTGTTAAATCATTAACTTTAGTTTGTTGAGTTAAACTAATATTTTGCTGTAGATTTTCTACTTTAATTCTATATAGCCAAAGCCCCTTTTTACTTACTTGTAAAGTATTAACATTAGTTGCAACTTTGTCAGGAATGTATTTGTTAATTAGAAATATGGATTTAATAAAATTATATGGAAAGGGCCACAATTTAATTGAACTTAAAATATCATTATTGATTTCTTTTCCAAAGGATATAGTTTCAAAAAATAAACCATAACCTTTATTAAATTTACTTGTTTGAGGAACAATAATCCAGTTATCATAATAATCTTTATCAAAAGATAAGAAGGTGTCTAATTCTGATCTGCCTGCTGAAGGAATTTGTAATCCAAATCTTTGTGCCATCCCTGTGGGATTAGCACTTGTAATGTTAATAATGTATGATTGGTTGTGTTCAAGATCATTTAGAAAATAATTATCGCAACTTGTTGCATGTTGGGCTGAATACAAGATTCCACTTTGTACTATTTCTCTACTATATGTGCCTTGCATATAAGGACGACAATTGATAGTTGGTTGATTTTTATACTCAGATATTTCCAAAATATTTTGATTATAACCATTCAAATCAACTTTGGGTATATTTATGTCAAATTTATCTAAATAGTTTGTTGTAGACTCACTTTTATAAACAAACTGATTCTTAATATCGCGTAGATTAATTGATTTCTCATCCCAAAGCTCAACTCCTGAGCCAGAATAAATCCCAAATACATTAGGTAGTTTTGTAGACAATAATACAATTTGCGGTTTAGAAGAAGCTTGTAAAGCAAAATAGTTATATCGATAATTTAACGTTAATGTACAATTAGATTGTGTCGATTGGCATTTGGCCAAAGACAGTTCAATACTAGAACTTGGAGTGGCTTCATATATTGAATATCCAAAATATATTTTAGGTAATAGATATAAAATATCTAACTTTAACTTATCTTTACCAACTAGTTTCCAACTAATTTTTGCTGGAATTGCTGCCTCGCTGTCAACAATATTATCACTTTCCAAATTATAATTTTCCACATCTGATAATTTATGGTTACTAATTAAGCTTATGGTATCTACATCATTTTTAATTCCAAATTCTATATTACTTTGTAACTTATTGGTGAATAATGAAGGAAATGGATAAATATATTGTGGGTTTTTTTGTTGGTTATATTTGTAATCTCCTAAGTTATTATATGCTCGATCTTCCCAAGAATGTATAAATTTATTATCTGTCACAGGAACATTATGCAAACCAGAAATAAATTGTTGTTTATAACTATTTTTATTTACAGTATATATAATTAAACCTCCAATAGTTTTTTCCTTAACAATATTTGGTGTTCCTAATAACCATTTATCTATTTTTTCAAATTCAAAAGGGTTATCAGAACTACGATTTACAAGGTATCTATCAAGTAATATCCAATCTACATCATATTTGTTCAAAACATTTGTTAATAGTTCCGTATCTTGAGTATTCAAAGCTCTAGATAGTTCCCAATAATACTGTTCGTTTTCGCTGCTCCAAACGTCAAAAGCACGATCAAGGACTGGTTGCTTTAATCCATACCATAGAAATCCAGATCCACGATAACCATTACCTATAGATTGTGGCCATTTATACCATTCCCAACCCCAATAATAATGTTGAGGTAAAGTTGCTATTCTTGTGCTTGAGTCTACTTTGTCAAAAAATTTAAATAATTCAAAATAGTCTGTAGGAATATTTTGTTTTAAGGCTTGATAAAAAAAATGTCCATTAAAAGTTGGCCACGCGTAAATTATTATTAATATTATGAAAGATGTAGGGATTATTTTACCTAATTTAGAGCTAAAGCTTGAAACTTTTTTATATACCCAGTTAATACCCCAACCTAAAAATATAGAATAAATCAAACTTAGAGGTATAATCCATTTGGTAAATGGAGATCTAAATATTTGACTAAAAAGAGGAACATTTTTCTGCATTAAATCAGTTATAAATCCGAAAACGCTTTGATTACCCAAAAGCATAAAAGTGTTAATCATTAAGAAAACAATAATCGCCTCTTTCCAATAATTATTACTTCTAACAAGTAATATTAACCCTAATAAAAAAAATAGAATGAATAATATTTGTATACCAATAAGTGGTATTTGATTTAAATAATGTTGCCAATAATCTAGCAGATAAATTAAGTCTCCATATTTGTTAAAGTCAGTATAATCAAACCAATATCCGCGCAAAGTTGCAATGTTCCCCAAAGTTCCAAAAGCCTGATTTCTTAAATTAGTTTCTTGGGTTGCTATTTGATTGATTTTAGAATTTACCGTTATCTGTGAATTGGTAATCGTAAAATACACAACTGGAAGCAGCCAAAACAAATTAACTATAATAATCAAAAGCCATAATTTAATAGATGTAGTAAAAGAGTTATTAAATTGTGTTCTA
>CAYXFC010000007.1:0-14628 GCA_964464155.1 uncultured Pseudomonadales bacterium | reverse complement strand
ATTAATTATTTTCTTAAAATCTACTAAATCAATATATTATTAGGTGAAGTATCTTAGTGTTATTAAAATGAAAATGATATAAATATTCAGTTTTATTAGTTATGTATAAATATTTTACTCATTATCAGTCAACCACTTTTCAATATCCAACGCTGCCATAGTTCCCATTCCAGCGGAAGTTACTGCCTGCCTGTAACGATAATCTACACAATCACCCGCAGCAAATACCCCTGGAACTGAAGTCATCGTAGGATATTGATTTTGCCACACATCTCTTAATTCTCCATATTTTGACAGTCCATTTATAGAGGTTAATATATACCCATTATCTGTTAATTCTATCTGCTGTTTGAATAATTCTGTATTTGGTCTATGTCCAATAGCAAAAAACAAACCATCAGCCTTAACTTGTTTTTGAATGCCTGTTTGATTATTTTTTAACTCAATTGATTCTAATTTTTGGTCTCCTGACAAACCCACAACTTCAGTATTCCAATGTATATGGACTTTTGGATTATTAAGTGCTCGTTCTTGCATAATCTTAGATGCTCTTAGTTCATCTCGCCTAACTACCAAATTGACATCAGAGGTAAATTTCGTTAAAGCTACTACATCTTCAATTGCCGAGTCTCCACCTCCAACTACATAAACTGACCGTTCACGATAAAAAGCTGCGTCACAAACAGCACATGTTGAAATTCCTCTACCGTAAAGTTCTTTTTCCCTAGGTAAGTTTAGAGTAATTGATTCGGCTCCAGTGCTTATCAAAAGACTACGGCTTAGATATTTAGTATCCCCTACTTGCACTTTGAAAGGACGTGTATTGAGATCAACCTTGTCTACTACATTATCTATAACTTCTGTTTCAAAACGTTGAGCTTGTTCCCTCATTGATAACATTAATTTAGGACCTAGAATTCCCTTAGTAAAGCCGGGAAAGTTTTCTACTTCAGTAGTAAACATCAACTGTCCACCAATGGTGAGTCCAGAAAATAGTAATGGTTTCAAAGCTGCTCTGCCTGCATAGATAGCTGCTGTATAGCCTGCTGGACCAGAACCAATAATAATTAAATCGTGAATTATATCTTCCATTTTTGTATTAAAAATTATTTAGTTAGATCCTCTACCATATTTCTCAGTCCTGCCTCCCCTGGAAAACCGACTTTACGTTCTACTTCTTTGCCGTCTTTGAAAATTATCATGGTTGGAATACTCATGACTCCATATTTCTGAACCACATCTGGATTTTCATCTACATCCAATTTACCAATCAAAACTTTATCTCCCATTTCTTCAGCTAGTTTATCAATGATTGGAGCTGCCATCATACAAGGACCACACCAGGTAGCAAAAAAATCAACTACAGCTGGTTTATCTGATTTTATAACTTTTTCCTCAAAGTCGGCGTTAGTAAAGTGTTGTGCTGCCATATTATTCTCCTTT
The DNA here is from genome assembly GCA_964464155.1 of uncultured Pseudomonadales bacterium. Lineage (GTDB taxonomy): Bacteria > Patescibacteriota > Microgenomatia > UBA1400 > UBA1449 > CAYLQQ01. The sequence goes on along the minus strand of CAYXFC010000007.1, from coordinate 13,185 downwards.
ATTGAAATTTTATTAATTGATTAATTAATTGTTCAAATTTTTTTTGTTCTTGCAAGGTACTAGCCGTGCATGATGCTTTGGTTAACAATTTAACTGCTACTGATCCCAAGGCTGATCTTGCCGCCATGATTTGATGAATTACCAAAGAACAATCTTGATTTTGCCCTATCATTTGTTCAATCCCTTCTATTTGCCCTCTTACTCTATGTAATCTGATAGAAATATCATCTTCATTCATGTTTTTTATAATTATCTTTATACCCCTATAGGGTATATTATTTCCTAATATTTGTCAACACTGGGACTTATGATTAGTCATTTACTCATAAAACTCATCCTGCACATCCCCTACCATGGTTCCCATTTTTTCACCTCCTAAAACTTTGCCTAAATCTTCTGCTCTAAATACTAAAATTGGAATATTTTCATTCTGACAAATAGCAAAAGCGTTGCTATCCATTACTTCTAGATGTTTTTCTAAAGCCGTTTGATAATTAAGATATTGATAGCGTTTGGCTTGTGGATCTTTGTGTGGATCACTGGTATAAACTCCATCCGTTGTACTTCCTTTTAAGACTACATCGCAATTAAGTTCTGCAGCTCTTAGGGCTGCTGCTGAATCAGTAGTAAAAAAAGGGCTACCAGTTCCACCAGCCAAAATCACAATTCGATCTTTTTCTAATCTCGCTAGTGCTTTTTTTCGATAAAAAGGCTCTGCAATTGCATTCATCTGAACAGAGGTCATAAGTACTGATTTACGTGATTCAGCCAGTCGATTTATCGATTCTTCCAATGCCAGTCCATTCATGATGGTTGCTAACATTCCCACATAATCAGCTGTGGCTTTATCTACTTGCAAAGCAGCTTCTCTGCCTCTGTATATATTACCTCCACCTATAACAATTGCCATTTGATGTTGAGTTCTTTTTTTCATTTCCAAAAGCCCTTGGGCTACAGCATCCACAACATCAAAGTCAATCCCTTTTTGATTTGGTTTTGATAATGATTCTCCAGTTAACTTAACCATAACGCGCTTAAAGGTGAATTGATGGGTCATAAATATTTAATAAGTAATAAGTAATATCAAAAAATATTAACTGACTACCTATTCCAAATTCTAATTAATCTCTAATGATTTTAACAAATGCATGATATTAAAGGTAGAAGAAAAACTAAAAAATCTATTTTGGGTTAAATTTGATAAGACCAATACCTAAAATAAAAAGACACAAACTAATCCATTGGGCAGTAGATAAAATACCTATTTTCCAAGGATCAATTCTTAAAAAATCAAGACTAAACCTAATTAAACTATAACCTATCAAATAAAGGCCGATATAAAACCCGTGTTGATGTTTAACTTTAACTATTTTCAACATTAAAAAAACCAATATTAGATTAGCTAAAGCTTCATAAGCAAAAATGGGGTGAAAATAGTTAAATTGTAAATATTGTTGCACCCTATGTGACGGATCAATCCAGATTCCCCATGGTAAGGTAGTTGGTAATCCATATAACTCTTGATTAACAAAATTGCCTAATCTCCCTATTGCCTGGGAAATAGGTAGGGCGAAAGCAATTATATCTAGAGGTATTAAAATGTTATTTTTTTTAGACTTATTAAAAAGCCACAAACCAATAAATCCACCTAATATAGCTCCATAAATACCCAATCCACCATGCCAAAGCATAATTGCTTCTAATAAATTTGACTGATAATAATTCCAATAATCGATCACATGATAAAGCCTAGCCCCAATAATTCCGGGGATTATAATCCACATCAAAACGTTGTCTAAATCATAATCTAAATACACTTGATCCCAATTCCCTAATTTTTTTTGGATTTTAGAAGCTAGCCATAATCCTAAAATTATTCCCAAACCAATAAATAAGCCGTACAAATGAAATGTTGGAAGCATGGTTAAATTTTACATCAACAAGATAAATAAACAATTGATTGCAAATAGAATGATTAGATCTTAATCGTTATATCCATTATTATTAAAAGAAAGGTTACTATTATTAAATACCACTTTAGTTCTTGATCATTAATCTCTCTTTTTATTTGCCAAAAAAGCCAATTTTTAAGTAGGTTCCTATTGCTAAAATAAAATCCCCATTGTTCTATTAACAGTCTTGTACCCAATCCCATGACAAATCCTTTACCAAAACTTGACACCGTTGAGGTAAAAGTAAAAATAATTAACATTATCCAAATTATTTGAAAAGTAACGGAGCGAAAACTTAACCTAGGCTGTAAATGTTTATTATTTTCAAGCAAATTTAATCCGTACGATATATGTTTTTGTTTAAGATAATTTTTTACTGCTTTAGCTAAATTACTATCTGGATTGGTTATAAAAATGTCCAGTATTTGATCCATTTGTAAAGCTAAAAAACCAGCCATACAACTAATTAGCCATGATAATAATGGCAACCAAGCATTTAACTGTAACCAAGACTGATTTTGGTACATGACAACTAAAATACGAAAGATAGGAAGAAAAATAATAATAATAAAAATCAAAAATTGAGGCAGTTTTTTCATAGAACTTATAGTACCGTTTTTTATTCAATTTGCCAATAAAGCTTAATTATTTTTTAATATCTCTTAACTGTTTTAACTTCCACATAAATAGTCTTCCTTTACTTCTGGCGGTTTTAGCATCTAGTACAAAACTGCGAGCTTGTTCCAAAAGGGATCGATTGGTGTTTTTGGCTAATTTGATATACATACCAACATGACTAGCATCTTCCATTTCTAAAGCTAAACGATAACCATAATCCTGAAATTCACGAGTAACATAACCTTTACTTTGTTTTAGTTGATATTTTGATAAAATGTTACCAATGTCTTTCATATTTTAACCATAACGTTGAATATACCCACGATAAAGCCATGGGAAAATTAAACTCATTCCAATTATCAATATATCCGTATAAATAATATTACTTAAACCAAAATTATGAGACAACGCATACCAAATAGCCAAACAGATAAGTGCTAATAATCCATGACTTAACAATTCGTGTACCAACCAAAATTCCATAGTGTATTTTTTGGCTACTGAGCACGAATAAAGCAATGACCAGACTGGTGTAAATAAAAACGCTGTTCCTGATAGATAGCTTAGGTTTGCCAACCATATTCCATTAATATTTTTCATAAACAATCTACCAACCCAACCTAATATAATAGCTATACTTCCCCAGCGCATTGCATTATATTTTTTATTTTTAACTAATTTGTTGATCATATAGAGACTGATTATACCTACTAGTAAGGCCAGAGTTTCAACTGCTCCACTTTTACCATAACTACCAACAGTAGTAAATAAAAATATTGGCCAAATCATGATAGATACAATCCCATCGTAATTTTCTGTTCCAAAAGCAAATATGTGCTTTATAATCCCAGGATCAAATAATCTATTAATTATCTCTTTACCTGAAACATGCATATCTATCTTTTCGAATTTATCCAAAAACGGCATGATACCGGCAACTATAATTAACGTACCTGCAATAAAATAGAGAGTACTAAATCCCCAAAGTTGAATACATAATCCACCTACTACCGGACCTAAAGAAGAACCAAGTCTAGTAAATATTTTTGAAAAACTAGCAACATTGCCAAATTGATGTCCTTTCTTGGCCATTTTTGCCAAACTATAATAATGTGGCAACCAATCAAATGGCATAGTTAGACCAAAAGCAAACGCAGAGACCCAAAAAAGCATATGGTGGTGATTGGCAAATATCAGAGTATATAAAAATGTGGTTCTAAATAATGAACCCAGTGCCAAACCTTTATCAATTCCAATTTTTTTTATTAAATAAGCACTAGGCAATTCCGTACAAAAAGCAGTAACAGAAAAGATTAAATAATAAATCGGAATCGATAATAAATCTCCTGTTTCTTTGTAAATATATAAAGGAATAAATAGTCCTACCATACTGGTAGAAATCCGACGGAAAAGTTCGTTTAGATAAATTCCCCAGGCTCCAGGTAAAACTATAAGATGACTGCGAATAACTTCTTGAGATGAGAGATTACGCATAATCTCATTGTGACATAATCAAAAATGAAAACAAAGCGAGCTGTCTATCTTAAAGTATATTGATTGAGATCTATTAAGGCATTTTGAAAAATGACAGCCAATTTATCTTGTTCACTGCGGGTAAATTCATCTAATACAAAGCTGTCTGCAACTGATTTACCCTGATTTTTAATTTGAGGTAATAAATCGTTAGCAATTCCTATACGAAGTCGAACAAAGTCTTCGGTGTTAACCGCCGCTACAACTGAGTTGACTCCATTATGTGCTTTAGGTCCTTTTCCCCTAGTAATTTTGTAGTCTCCAAAGGCTAAATCCAAGTCATCGTGAATTAAAAAAAACTCTTTTTGAGAATCTAAACGGTAAAAATCTATGATCTTGCGTACTGCTTGACCTGATTTATTCATAAAAGTTATTGGTTTAACTAACAATATTTTTCTATCTGGTAATTCAATAGTAGCAATTTGGGATTGAAATTTGAGCTTGGTTTCAAAATTACTTGCTTTAGTCGCTAAATAGGTTTGACAAAAATCAGCAAACAGCCAACCTATATTATGGCGTGTTATATAATATTCTTGACCTGGATTACCTAATCCTACAAAAACAAACATATTAGTTTTTAAGTATTTTGATTACTTGCTCGTCTTCTACCTGTTCAAAGCTTTGATAAAACTGTCCTACAGCATAAAAATCGTCCGGAGTTTCTAATACAATAACTATATCTACCTCAGTTTCTAATATGGCCAAAGTCTGTTTGGAACATACCGGAATTGCAATTATAACCTGTTCTGGCTGTCTATTCCAGACTTCTCTGGCTGCAGAAATCATGGTAGCTCCAGTTGCAGCCCCATCATCAACCAAAATTACTCTTTTACCATTAAGTGTAATTTCACTTTTGCCAGCTCGATATAAAATTTCTCTTCTGCTAATTTCAGCTTGCTTAAGTTCTATTTCCTGATCTAAATAGTCTTTGCTTATTTTAAGGTCGTCAATAATTTTGTTATTAAAATATAAGCTTCCTTGTGTTTGCCCTACCGCCCCGATTGCTAATTCTTTTTGGTTGGGAGCAACTATTTTTTTAGATACAATAATGTCCAGTGGTTGTTGTAGGGCTTTAGCAATTTGATTGCCCACCACAACACCTCCTCTTGGGATTGCCAGAACAACTGTTTCCAAAGGCGGATGATCAATTAGTTCTTGAATTAGCTTTTTAACCAAAGCTTGGCCAGCTTGAGCTCTATCTATAAACATAGCTACATAATACCAAAAAACTGGGAAGTTTTTGCTTCCCAGTTTTATAGAATAACTAAATAATTATTTTAATTGTTTATTTACAAAATCAGTGACTATGGGAAGGGTTATTTTACTGCCTTGATATGTTTTAACTACTAAAACCAACCATAATACAAAGGTGGCTATCCCAAAAAACGGTAATAACGCCCAACCTATAACGGGTATCATTCCCAATATCATAGAAATAATATGTAAACCACCAAATAAAACTGCACTTTGCAGCCCATGGAATTTAACTAATTTACTATCTTTTTCTAGCAAAAAAAGTGCCAAGCCACTAACCCATCCCAACACGTAACATAAAGCTGCTTCTGTTTGTTCTGGTAATCCAGTGACAGTTTTGTTTTTAGAGGATGATTCTTCCATAACAAATATCAAAATAATTCATAGCGATAGTTTACCGCTAACAATTATTTTTTATTGTAATTTTATTATCTTTTTATACTATACCTTATTTCGAATTAACTATGTCAGTAGCTAAAGCTTGTCCAAGGCTGTTTTGATTTTCTATGCAGCTAAGTAGTTGTTGATATATAGCCAGACTAGCTAGCCACAAAGTCGGCAATACCGCAATTAACCCTATCAAAAAAGCAATAGCACCTGCAATTATTAAACCTATTTGAACAAACCCATAACCAATCAACTGCCACTTAACCCCCTTAGTCATAGTTGCACTTAATTTCATTGCGTCATTAACTTTAAGTTTGCGATCGGCAATCAAATATGGAACATACATGTATTTTAGCGCCCAATAAAAGCCGGGAATAATAAGTAAAATTAAACCAGCACAGACAATAACTCCCACCAGCAAGTTGCCCAAAAAATAAGAAATTATGCGATCGTTGCCCCTAAGCAAATCTTCATATTCTGCACTTTCTCCGTTAAGCAATTTAAGTCCAATTCTTACCCAGCCAATTTGAAGTAAAAAGCTTACATACATGCTGATAAGAGCAAGAATTATCGCCAAAATTGATTCTTGTTTACTAAAGTAAGATTGAATACCACTAAACAGACCATAAATTAAGAGATATAGAATAAAAGTAACTGCCAGAAAACCAAAGTTGGCTTTATAGGTTTGCCAACCTTTAGAAAGAGCCTGTTTAATTGAGAAATTAGGTTTAGTCTCCATAAGTTTTATAAAATTATTTATAATTGATAATAGCAATATTTTATTGGCAATACAAATAGAAGCTTTTAGAAAGAATTAAGATTTAAGCTAATCCGATAAAGCTGTAAGTTTATCGCCCCCAAATCATATTTATATCGTTCTGATCCCCGCATAAAATCATATATTTGGTATCTAGAATTAAAATATTTTTGCAAAATTAAAGCATGAGATAATAGTCCTACACTATAATAACTAAACGCTGGATCAAACCCAGAGTTATACATTAACAAGTGATTATCTGAAACAAAACCCATGATGGCGGCAACTTTTTTATTATCAATTTCTAAAAACCAAAGCTTAGTCTTCCAAAGAGAATAGTTAATCTGACTTACTTGCCAGAAAAATGAAGCCATTTCTTCTGACATAAATTTTTCTTTGGCTGTATCTGACAATTTATGAAGAGTGATAAATTGATCAAAATCTTCTTTTCTAATAGTATCCATTTCTATCAACTGATATGACTGCAACTCAATGCGTTTCAGTTTCCGCTTTAACTCTTTGCGATCAATTCGCTTTAAGCTTGCTATATATTCATCCCAACTACAAGAAAGATTAATCCACGGTGCAACTTCAATAGGTGTTGTTATTGTATGTTCTCTTTCCTTTAATATCTGCCAAATCAAACTATCCTCACGCACATAATCAAGTTGTAATTTCTGGATATGTAAATCTTTAAAATAGTTAAATATTGTTTCCCAAATTAGCTGATATTTTGTCTTATTCTGACAATATTGCATATCAACTACAATATCCCCATAATCAGTAATCTCTTCTTTACCTAAAACTGGTTTCATGCCTACAAACACAATCACTTCCGCAATAAGTTCAAAAGCAACTATGGCAACCACCTTTTCCTGGTCAAGAATTTTAAGTATGTAAATATTGTCCTGATCACAAAACTGACTGATAAACAATTGATTATATGGAAAAGATTGAAAAGGCGTGTTTAACTGTCTACGAAATAACCTTAGCCAATCGGTTTCAATTTCTTCAAAATTATTAACACGGATACATTTCATATTTTAGATTTAGTTAAAAAAGAGTTTCTTGAATATTCTGGCTAACAGTATTTTTTTTAATATCTGTCTGAGTTGGCCAAATTTTAACTTTACCAAATTGACCATCAAAACCAGGGTCAACAAAAATGTTTCCAGACCTGACTTTGGCAATAGCCAGTGATAGTTTTTCTCCTCCAGCTTTAGCAATATCAGTTAAATTTACTTCACTTAATATTTCTAATTCGTTCCCTAATTGTTTTATTAATTTAACGTATGTCCCAGTTACTTTTTTACTTTTATCACCCATCTGATAAAGTTGACTCAGAATGGTGGTTAGTGGTACTAACATCTGATAAGGTCTTTTATAGTCACCTTTGGTCGTATATTCTAACACACCATTACGATTTTGAGTTTTTTGAAGCTTAACTAGTGTATCAGCTAATTGCTGAACTCTTCCCAAAACTCCAGGCGTTAACATTTTGCCACACATAGGACAAGCTCTACCTAATTTTGTAATTTCCTCAGGCATTCTTTTAATCCCGCAACTACGATGACCATCAACATGATATTTGCCTTCTTGTGGATAAAATTCAACAGTTTTTTCAATTCTCCAATTACCCTTATTTTGTAATAACATTTTCAAATCCTGGTAATTAAATTCGGTATTTTTAATTTCTATTTTTTCATTATTAATTCTGGAAAATACAGTTAATTCCCGGCCTAGTTTTTCCAAACTATGTGCATCAGAAAATGAAACAATCGATTTGCTATTTAACTCAGCAATTTGCCAGTTCATTTCCGGATTTGATGAGAGCCCGGTCTCAATAGCTAAGATATTATCCGCATACATACCGCAACATTCCCGCAGACTATCAAAACCAGATTTTGCCCCCAACATTCCAAACCATGGTGTCCAAATGTGAGCGGGAATAATGATGATATTTTCGTTTATTGTAAATAAAAGTTCTAGTAACTTGATAACAGATAAATTAATAATTGGACGACCATCAGAAAGTAAATTACAACCCCTTGCTTTAAGTTTAGAATTTACTTTTTCAGCCACTTCTAGATTAGGAAGCAAAACTATTATATGAATTCGTCTACCTTTTCCGTTTTGAGTATAAATACAGGATATTTCTCCTCCAATGACAAATTTGGCATATTCTAAACTTTCTCTACCTTTAACTTGATATATACCAGCTGTTTTCTCTATTAACTCTAATTTTAGCTGTTCAAACCATAGAGGATGAGTGAAATCGCTGGTGCTTAAAAGATTAATACCCTTGATCTTGGCATAGTCAGCTATTGATGGTAATGTCATCTTAGGCGATACCGCCCGAGAATATTTGGAGTGTAGATGAAGATCAGCTACAATTGAATTCATAAAGGTAGTATAAACGATTTATGCCAAACCCCAACCCAAAGTCTTTTTTTTCAATTATTATTCCCTGTCTTAATGAAGAGCATTTTCTCCCCCTACTTTTACAAGATTTAACAAAACAAAGTTATCAGAATTTTGAAGTGATTGTAGTTGATGGCCACTCGGATGACCAAACTCAAGAAGTAATTAAAAAATTCTCTTCTGTTAAATTACTAATCAGCAAGAAACGTAATGTTGCTTACCAAAGAAACTTAGGAGCTAATAAAGCAAATGGGGAATATCTGCTTTTTTTTGACGGCGATAATCGATTACCGATTAATTTTCTATCAGTGTTACATAATCAAATAAATAGAAATCGGCCTGACATTTGCTCAACCATGACAATAACTAATGACTCCAATTTTATAAATAGAGTTATGGTGATTTTAGGTAATTTATTTGTTTATATTTCTGTACTAGCTAAGCACCCCATGTTTGCAGGAGCATGTATTTGTGTTGATAAATCTATATTTACCAAATTTGGTGGTTTTAATGAATCTCTAACTCTATCTGAAGATCACGAGTTAGTTGCAAGATACGTTAAAAAAGGAGCTAAATGTAGATTTTATACTACCCCTAAATATTATTTTTCTTTCCGTCGTTTTGAACATGATGGTTACTATAAGGTTTTGTATCAATGGCTACTTGGCTTACTTACTGATCTTTTTAAAGCCGATAGAATCGCACAAATTACCAATTATGAAATGGGTGGTAAAAGATATAAATAATCACAGATCTTTACTTAGCCAATTAAGAATTATTTTACAAACCTTATCCTGAGCATTTAATACTGAAACGTGATTTGTGTCTATAATTTTCAAACTGGCTTTGCTCAATTTATCATAAATATATTTTTGATTATTTAGTGGAAATATTTTGTCGTATTTTCCTCCGATTACCAAAGTTGGAATTTTAATAATTGAAAGATCGTGCGTGCTAAATACATAGGTTAAACTTGCCATAAGCCTTAAATAACTACGTAACCCCACGTGACTAACATCAGAAAATAGTCGTTTGATATTTATATCCCCTGTATTCATATATTTAGAATGTTTAATATGGTTTTTATATCTAAAATCAGGAATAATATTGGTAACTATTTTAATTTTAGCTAAAATTTTAACTAAACTAGAAATACTGTCGCTACTATTTAATAAAATCATACTTTCAGGTTTTATTCTTGAGTTATAAGTGTAGTGCAATGCCACAATACCTCCCAAACAGTGACCAACCAAAATATATCGTTTAATTTTTTGCTCATCCAAAAGAGTATTAATGGTTGTAAAAAATTGTGTAAAGTTAAAATTATTATCCGGACGATATGATATTCCATGACCAGGTAAATCAAGGGTTAAAAAATGATAACCAGTATTAAGCGTAGGATTTTTCATAAAATCCCAAGCTCGACAATCTCCTCCTAAACCATGTAAGTAGACCACTGTTGGGGCATCCTTTATCTGCGTTGTATAATATTCGTAGTATATTGGTCCATTAGAAGTAGTCCAGATCATTATTAAATTGTAGCATTATGAATAATATCAAAGATAATCATCCCTATTTTTCACTTATTATCCCCTGCTTGAATGAGCAGAAAGTTTTACCTCTATTACTTAGTGATATCAATAAACAAATCTTTAGCGACTTCGAAATTATTGTGGTGGATGGTAAGTCTGAAGATAAAACCAAAGAAATTGCTCTTAAAAACCCTAAAACTACTCTGATAATTAGTGATAAACGCAACGTATCGCATCAAAGAAATTTGGGAGCAAAAAATGCCAATGGTAAATATTTAGTTTTTTTTGACGCCGACACCAGAATAAATGACTATTTTCTTTCGGGTTTGGCATATAGAGTTCAGATGTGTAAACCAGATATGTTTTCCTGTTGGGCAAAAATTGAAGAAACACAATCCGATAATCAAATTCTTGCTAATCTAATTAATATGTCGTTGGAGATTTATAAATTTGTTGATTCTCCATCTGCTATTGGGGCTATGATGGGATTTAGGAAATCAGTGTTTGATAGTTTAAAAGGATTTACTTGTGAAATTACTTTTGGAGAAGATTCTGAGTTGGTTAAGAGAGGATTTAAAAAAGGGTATCAATATATAATTTTCAAAGATCCTAGATATTATTACTCGCTACGCCGTTTTAAAACAGAAGGCACTTTAAAGATGTTACAAAAATATGCTAAGTTAAATTCTTCTGTATTGCTAAAGGGTTATCCTACAAATGATTTAAATGACGAATATCCAATGCGAGGCGGTTTAAATTATCTTGGTAAAAATCATAAAAGCCGATTTATAGATCAAATTGAACGCAGTATTGCAAAATTAAAAAATGTTACAGAGCTTAAAAAATGGATGCAATATTGGCAGCGTCTAATAAACGAGTAGTTTTTTAATATTAGCGACAAAAACCTTCTCGTCGAATTTTTTAGCATTCTCTGTGAGATTATTTATATCAAATTTCATCTGATCAAATTGTTTCCATGCTTTAATTAAACTTTCTAAATTATAATCATAGAAGAACAAGCCCGTTTTGCCATCGATAACCGTTTCTTTATAACCCCCACCATAATATGCCAATACTGGAGTTCCAGCTGCTTGTGATTCTACTACTGTCATTCCAAAATCTTCGTCGGAAGCTAAAGCTAAAAATCCCTTGGCTTTTGAGTAATATTGCCATAGTTTTTCATCTTCAACCCTACCAACAAACTCAACCGTAGAACCTTGTAGTTTTTTAAGCTTTGCCTCTTCCCATCGCAGTCCTGCTGTTTCACCTACAATTTTAAGGTTGATTTTCAACTTATTTGCAGCTTCAATTGCCATGTCAATTCCTTTTGCCCCTACTACTCTAGAAACTATTAAATAGTAATTTTCTTTCCTTAGATTTTTTTCTGTTAATTCTTTATTTTGAGCAATTATTTCTTCAACTTTTATAGGAGGATAAATTATCTGACTTTCTCTTTTGTAGTATTTTTTAATCCTCTCTTGGACATTTTTAGAATTAGCAAGCAAAACATCTGGTCTTTGAGCTGCTAAATAGTCATATCTGTGCAAAAAATTGTTAATCAGTTTGGCATATAACTTAACTAATGGATATCTCTGCCATTCAATAGCAGTTGGTAAACCATATAAATATCTAGGTGGAGTATGCACATAACAAATATGTTTACACTCAGGTGGCACAATAATCCCTTTGGTGATATACCAAGAAGCCGAGCTAATAACAACATCAAAACCGCTAAAATCAAAACCTTCCCATATCCAGGGAGCCAAAAAACGCAACGGTGAATAGAGTTTATGCCATTTTAGGATGGGAGCTAAGGATGACTCAATAATTTGCCGATTTTGAAATTGTTTCCAAGCAGTACTACCTTTGATTGTAAAGGCAGTATAAATTGGAGCCTCTGGAAACATTGCAGCTAGAGTTTGCAATACTCTTTCAGCTCCACCATATTCAACTAGATAGTCATGTACTAAAGCAATTTTCATAAGCTTAAAACAAACTCATCTGGTCTTCTACCTTCTTTTCTTTTTCCTTTTTTTCAACATGATTTAAAAAAATGTCTTCAATATAATCTTTGGGTAATCTTCTGATTAGTGAGAAAAATTCTAGTTGAGAAAAAAGCTCAACTACCTTAGCTTGATCATAGTCAGTTAGTTTTGCCTTTTCCAAATCAAATTGTAAGGGTACATCCAGTTGAATAGTGGCCAGTTCTTTAGATATTAAAGCATTAGCCTTATCTTTTATTAATCTGTCATACACACTACCATTGATTTCCTCCACATGATTATAAATACCATCAACTGAGCTATATTTAATAATTAAATCTGTGGCGATTTTGGGACCAATACCACTAACCCCAGGGATTTCGTCGCTTTGGTCTCCAGCCAAAGCTTTGTAATCAATAAGTTGCTTAGGTAAAAACTGATATTCTTGTATAAATTTATCTGGATCGAAAATTTTCTCTGCCTGTCTGCCACGAGCTGGAAAAATAACCTGAGTTTTATCTGATAACAATTGTAATAAATCCCGATCGCCGGTAATAATAAAAACACCATCCACTTCCGATTCAGCTCTGGTTTTAATCGTGCCGATAATATCATCCGCTTCGTAACCAGCTATATTAAACCGAGGGATATTTAAGGCATCAACCACCTCTCTTGTGCGGTCAATTTGGATTGCAAGTGAGTCATCCATCTTAGGACGATTAGCCTTATAAAAATCATATTTTTCGGCT
>CAYXFC010000006.1:0-15269 GCA_964464155.1 uncultured Pseudomonadales bacterium | reverse complement strand
AAAAATACTTAAGAGTGTAAAAAATAAAAAATATAATATCAGTTTTTCTTTTTTGATAAATTCTAGTAAGGTACTTTTTTTAAACTTGAATTGAATTGTTAAATAAATAAATAAAATCAAAACTAAAAAAATACTAGCAAACCCCAACATAAAAGACATGGTATCTTTGGGTCCAGCTACAGAATATCCATAATCCCATGGTGAATAAAAAAATTGAGACAAATATAAAAAGTGGTCGGTAAATGATTTGGTCAAAGCCACAGATGAAAAAGTAACAAATTTCGATTCCAAAATTGCAGGTAAAAGAAAAAATGCCGATAATCCCAAGCCTAACAAAAACATAGCTACATAAACCATAAATTTCTTAATATTATTGCTACTATCCAAAATTAGACCATAGATAAAGACAAAAGTTAGACCAAAAGTTGTTAACATAATATGAGATATTACTAAGAGTGCTGTGCTGATTGTTCCTAAAATAAACCACAAAATATCAAATCTTTTATTTTGGGCAGAGATACTAAATTTATTAACACACAGAAATAAAAGTGGTAGCAGACACCATGCGACAAATTCTCCGAATGCTCCTCTGACAAATATTTGATATATAAAAGGTGGAGCACTAATATAAAGTAATGTTCCTATTAAAGCGGGTAATTTGCTTAAGTGCTGTTTTAACCACCAAAACATTGTTAGTGCGGCCAAAATGCTAAATATAAAATAGACCAATTTATAAGACTGCTCTAAAGTAAAACCAATTTTATAAAATAAAACGGCTGCAAAATATGGTGTTTGATAATGATATTGAAATACGGGATAGCCATATTTGTAATTAAGATTAGGGGCCCAACGGATTGGAAAATGCCCATCGCGAAAAGCTAAATAATAATTAGCAATACGAGCTACATGACTATTACCATCATGAGTATCGGGAATCCCTTGACTAAGCAAAGTACGATTAAGCAGGATTATAGCTACTACTAAGATAAATAATGGCCAATATATATTTATTATTTTCATATTAAGGATTTATAAATTTGCCAAGTTTGAATTGCAGTCTTTTCCCAGCTGAATTTATTAGATAGAAGCAATCCTTTCTTTACATGTTCATCAATTCCATGAAGATTTTGAAAAATACTTTTAATTTTTGTTTCCAGATCATCAGAATCTAAGGGGTTAAAGTAAATTCCACTATCCCTAGCAATTTCAGGCAAACTAGTGGTATTGCTGCAAATTACTGGACATCCGCAAGCCATAGCTTCTAAAATAGGTAAGCCAAAGCCCTCCGCAATCGATGGCTGTACATAACAACTAGCTAGATTATATAGAGATACTAAGTCATCTTTATCAACAAAGCCATATCTTATAATTAACTGTCGATTAGCGTCAGCAAAATCCTGAAATTCAACTAGTTGTTTGTTCCATGGATGTTTTCGATCTATCTCGTGATTAATCGCTTGTTTGCCTGCAACCACCAAAGGTATCTTAAGTTTTACACAAGTATTGGCAAGCAACATTACATTTTTGTTCCAATTAAGATCACCTGTATAAAGGATAAATTTAGCGGGAGGTTTTAATCTTGCTATAGTATCGTTTATTTGTTTAGAATTCTTTTTTAGTTTTTGAAACCCAGCATCAGCAGCTAAATATATTATTTTAATTTTATTCTCTTTAACATGTGTGTTTCTAATTATAGATCTTGCCGAAGACATGGAATCTGTTATTATGGCACGAAAATAGTTAAGCATTTTCTTTTGTATTTGCCAACGCAATTTCCCTTTAAATCCCGGAGGAAAATGTTGTGGATAATCTATAGGAATTAAATCATGGATGGTAATAATACTTTTATTAATTAAAGTAGGTGGAAAACTTAAGAAAAAAGGATTGAAGGCTGGAAAATGATAGATGTCTGCAGTTGGAATCTGCTTATTAAAAGTAACTAATTCCAATGCATTATCTGATGCTGAGATTTTTTTCAGTTGCTCCCATAAATTAAGAGTATAAAAACCAATACCACGAAATCTATGGTCTGACTTGGTTGAACTAATATCCAAAGCTACACGCATATCAATACCAATTATAAGCTTGGGGAAATACTGTATCTATCCCGTAAGCGTTATCATATTCATATAATTTGTAACCTAATGGTTTTATTGTATCCTGATACTGAGAAAGTATAAACCTTGACTGTAGATTATAAAATAATAAACTGTTTGTTTGAGTAGTTCTCAGAATATTGGCGTAAGTATAACCCATATTATTTACGCAAATTGGCCTGGATGCCGGTTCACATTGGGAAGTACTCTCACATACTTCAAGCACGTAATTGCTATCATTTGAGGTTTTGCTTAAATTATTAAATATATACGCGTATTTATTTATCTGATCATCATTGTGGAATAAAACACGAAATTGTTTTTTGCTTGAAATTTGACTAATCAATTGTTGTTCACTATTAATAGTTTTAAGGTCATTAAAATTTCCTGATTTACCCAAATATAATCCGCTGTAATAAATCAGTACAAATATAAATATTGAGAAAATTGGGGTTTTGATATATTTCCAGATAAATGCTATTAAAATGGGTGGAACAATAAATAAAGTTGACATGTAGTAATCTAGTTTGTCTCCTTTATAAACACGGAGCATTATTAAAATTGAAAACATATATATGCCCATCAAAATAGCCAATCTGTCTTTTTTAGTCATATTAAACAGAACAAACAATAAACCAAACACAAATATTAATCTACCAATTAATAAATTATAGTGATAACCCATCAACACTCTCTGTAAAAACGAAGGTATAAAGTCGCTAAAAAAATTAATCTTAGAGACTTGATCAAAATAACGACTATGTTCTTGAGTAAAATAATTAATTATCTGATGAGTATTATGCCAACCATTATTTAGTTCGGCAAATACATATGGAAGCATAGTCAAAGATGATAATGTTAAACCAATTAGTATATATTTAAGCGAGTATTTATTTTTTATCAAAGACCAAGTCGATATAAATACTAAAAAAGAAATTAAAACAACTGCTTGATAATGTAGTTGAATAGCTAATGTTGTAGCCAAAACCCCTAATATAAACCATTTATATTTCTTATCGATAAAAATTTTGATCCAAGTATATAAAGCTAAGGTGCTAAAAAAGGGGATCATATTGGGATTCCAAGCGTTAACAGAAATACTCAAAACTAACGATGATAATAAATATAGTATTGCTAGTAGATAAGCCTTCCATTGTGACAGTATTCTTGAAAGTATTAAAAACAAAATAACTGGAGTGATTGATTCTACAATAGTAATAAGATATTTCATAACCAAAGGATAGCTATGGGTAATCAAACTAACTATTAGGTGTAACTGATAATAAAACGGAGGTAAATAAAAATCGTAAACACTAGCCTTAGGTCCGTAACCCACAAGATAAGTATGATTATTGATATATTTTTGAATAATTAAATTATCTCTAGCAACATCCTGACTAAAAACAACATAATGGCTACCATACGCCAAACGAAAAATAAGACTTATCAATAGTAGTAGTAAAGAAGCCCTATAATTTGAGATAAAAGATATAATCTTTGACATTTTTTTATATTCCTAAATAGCTTTTTATTTCTGTTTGACTATACAAACCTGATAAAATCATTGGCTCTTGATTATCTTTGATTAAAACTAGGCTAGGCGTTCCGTTAATACCTATTTCTTCAATCCTATCAATTTGTTTTTTCAGCACTTTTTTGGTTTCGATATTTTGTATACAAGCTTTTGTGTTATCATTGGTACTTATTATTTCTTCTAGCTGGCTAAATTGTCTACCTATCCCATCTGCCTGACTTGTGGCAAAAAGTTGATTAACCCCATCCCATGCTAATATATTTTGATTTTGAGCTAAACAAAAAATAAATAAGCTTTCATTATCTGCGTATTTATGAAATTTTTGGGGTAAATTACGAAACACTAATTTAACTTGTGAATATTGATCGACTAAATCTATTAAAATTTGGTGTTGTTGTTTACTTATCGGACAAGTAAAGTCTCCATATTCAATAATTGTAAACATTCCATTTGTCTGATTTTTAATATCTGTATCAGAAATTGGAGATAGGGCTGCAATATTATATTTTGCCAGTGATTTTATAATTTTGTTATCCAGATTATGATCAATCGGTTTTTGCTGATTCCTTTCAGTATTTACCTTACCATCTATGCTCCAAGAATAATTAAAACTGATTAAAAATATTACAAACGAAATAAATGAGATAAATAAAATTATCCCAAAGGAATTAGTCTTTTTTTGTATAAATATTTTTTTTAGACTATTTAGTTTTTGTAACATATTTTTCCTGATGTTGGTGTTCTAATAACTTTAGATATATAACTGGATAGTGCATGGCTGATAAAAGTGCGAATAGAAGCCCTTGATAACCGTCAACATAACCACGATGTCTAATATATCTCTTTGTAAACCAATAAATAGGTTTACAAATCATATAATTTATCAAATGTAAAAAGTTTGGCTTAAATTTTAGAAGTACTAAGTTTTCAGCTTCCAACTGAGTATAACGATTCAAACGCATCAAATATTTAGAAAAGGAAATATCACCATAATGAATCAGATTATAATTTAATCTTCCTGTTTGTCCTCCAACTTCTATTTGAGCATGCACATTACTGGTTGTAATTCCATTATTAATAATTTTGGTATGAGTAAAATTACCTTTCCCACGACGAAATAAGCGCAGTACTGGATCAGGATAAGCTCCACCTTTGGTCAAAAACCTACCCAAAAACCAGTTTTTGCGAGGTAGATAATAAGCATCCAGCTTATTTTGTTTATCGTTAATTACTTTTCTAATTTCTTTGGCTAATTCTGGGCTTACTCTTTCATCCCCGTCCAATTGCAAAATCCACTCACCTGTAGCACTATTTATTGCCATTTGTTTGTTTTTATGAAACTGAGGGTTATTAGCAACCGAAATTACTTTAGCTCCTAGTTGCTGCGCAATTTGCGCTGTTTTATCTACAGACTTACCGTCAACGACAATTATTTCATCGGCAATATCTTTCACCGAAGACAAACAATCTTTGATGTTGGACTCTTCATTATAGGTTGCTAAAACTACTGAAAGTTTAATATGGTTCATATTTTGGTAAATCTTTTAACCCTTTTCCCATTATAAGATACTGTCTCAAAAAACATTTTTTTTGGTCTAACCCAAATTTTACTGATTGGATTATCATATAATGATTGATAGATTACCATTTTTTCCAAAGTTTCACTATGTTTAGCTACATTAATAATTTGATATTTGTTCCCCTTAAAATGCCTGTATACTCCCGGCATCACACTTAAATCAAAATTTCCTAATTGGGTAATATCTTTTTGTGTAATTAATGATAGAGGTCGAGGCAAATTTGAAAAATCAAACCAGCCAAATCCATCACATTTTTCTGGTTCTTGGATAGTGGGCTCTTGATTTTTGGTTAAAAAACATAAAAAGGTTGTGGCTACCCAATGTTGTTTTTCAGTTGGAATTAAATGGTTTTCCGCTGGAAATTGATAAAGGATTTTAATACTTATTCCTAGCTCTTCTTGCATTTCTCTTTTGACAGCCGTCTCTAAAGTTTCCCCAAAATCTACACTACCTCCTGGAGCTTCCCAGCAACCTTTTTCGTTGCGAGCATTCTGACTTCTTTTCGTCAGCAATATTTGCCTCTGTTCGTTTAATATCAAAGCTCCGACTGAAACACCAATATAGTCAATTCCGTTTGGCTTTTTTGTATTAGTTTTCATAGACTTTCCATTCAATTATACCAGTAGCGGGGTTACTAAATTGAGCTAGCAAATTATAACCTCCTGGTCCCTGATTACTTGCCCTATCTATCCAAATTATTTTTTGATTAAGTAATGGCAAACTATCTACAAAACGCCATTGTCCGACAGATTCAATATGAGTTAATCCCGCTGTATCCATTCCTTTCCAATGAGCAGTTTTTTGTACTAAGTTAGGATCAACACGATTATAAAATAGATGATATAAGTAGGCTGAAGACGACACTTCAGGCATATAAACTAATCGATCTTGTTTAATATTATCTGCATAAACTACTGCTTGCTTAACCCCTCCGAATAAAGCCTTGTCTTGATGATATGGATAAATCACCACATATTGGTAGCTAGCTTTAATAAAACTAACTAAATATAAAGTTGCAAATAATATATATACAATTTTTGTCTGCCCTAAAAACTTACTGGCTAAATATTCTCCAACCTTGAAAATGCCTATTCCAGTAATAATTAAAAAAATTGGGAGTAAATATAAAGAACGAGTGGCATGAGGTGCATCTATTGTAATTGCTGATGCCAGGGGACTAATTAGTAACCAGCTAAAAATTAATAAAATGGGAAATTGATATTTCTTTTTGAGCAACATTTTTAATAAATAAACACAACCGAAAATAAATCCTAATCCATCTATAAAATAGAAAAATCCTTGACCATAAATTCCATGCCAAGGATGATTAATGGCATTAGCAAATAGGAATCCAGGAGAAAAATTCTTAATATAATTGTTTATCAGAATGGGACCAAAATAACTTATTTTGTTATAAACAATTTTGGCAAGAATAGGGTTATTCATCTGCATTTCACCTCTTAAATGATTAAATCTATCAATTAAATATGGATCAGAAAAAATAGTGATTGAAGTTTTGGCAGCAGATACCTGATTAACTGTTTTGATTGCAAAAAAGGTGCCTAAACCTAATATAAGTACTGCTAATAAGATTTTGAACTTATTTAAATCTAAAAAAGGTCGATATTTATTAACCAATAAGAAAATTGCTACAAAAATTATTGGTAAAAAAACAAATGTACTACTGTAAATAAATTGCATCCCTGTCCATAAAATTGCTGTTCCCAATAAATAATTGTTTTGTTTTAATCCTTTAAGTAAAAACCAAACACTATATATAAATAAAGTTAAATTTACATTTGCCTCGAAAGCTAAGCGAGAATAATGAATATGCCAAGGATTAATCGTAATTAATACGGATGATATTAATGCTATTTGTTTTGATTTTTCTTTATTAAAATCTAGTAATTTTAAGATTTCAAAACTTACTAAATAAATTCCCAATACTGCCAAAACTCCACCTAAAACCGACCAAAATCTTGTAGCAAAAACTGTTAAACCAAATAATTTTATTGACAGTAAACTTAGATAAATAAATCCAGGCATTTTATAATCTCCAATAGATTGGAAAGATAATGGCCAAGAAACACCATGTTCGTCTTTGCCAGTCAAAAGTAAACTATAAGCATTATAACCAA
The DNA here is from genome assembly GCA_964464155.1 of uncultured Pseudomonadales bacterium. Classification (GTDB taxonomy): domain Bacteria; phylum Patescibacteriota; class Microgenomatia; order UBA1400; family UBA1449; genus CAYLQQ01. The sequence goes on along the minus strand of CAYXFC010000006.1, from coordinate 7,921 downwards.
TAGCTGCCTCATCACGGTTAAGAGGTGGTGAAAATTGCTCTAATCCTATTAAGCGGGTAAGTGCCGCAAAAATAATGATTAAACCCAAATAAATATATGTTTTGTTCATATACTCTAATTAACTATTAATTGATTTTCATTACTTGTTAAATTATAAGTATTTTTAAAAATAAATTTATCAAATCCATTAAGCCAATCATATTGCTTATCGTTAATTTGCATATTCTCTTTTTGAATTTGATTAATTAAATTAGGCTGATAAAAAAGTACTGAAAGCGCTGGTAATCGATACGCATCACTGATAATTATTTGAGAATATTTATCGTACGACGTTAATGCTAGTTGCGTCATTTCTTTATTTTTAACTTGCCAACTATCATAACTTCTAGCTGGGTAATGATTAAGATAGTCCTCTAAATACAAACTAAAATTAACAATTGATAATAAAATAATTGTAACTACTATTTTGTTTATCGATATGTTTTTTAACTTAAAAAATTGATATAAATTCATAATTCCCAATAAGTAAAATATTGCGATTGGCAAAAGCATATAAATAGCTCTTGAGGCATGAGGTACTTCTATAGGTATTGAGGCTGTTAGCGGCGCAACTAATAACCATCCCCAAATCATCCAAACAACATGATGACATCTATTTTTAATTGTCCAATAAACTCCAGATATTAATATAATAATTTGTATAAGAAGAAGTTGTCCGCCCCAACCGCTATGATGGCGTAAATTAGGATCTCCATTTAGAAGTAAAAAGTTAAAACTAAAATGAGTTAAATAGTTTTCTAAGAAGGCTTTGGCTATAAACCAATAGCGATGATAAACAAGTCTTGCAATGATTGCGTTGCCATTTTGATAAATTAAATTAGCCGATTCAGAAACTGCCTGACCATTACTGATAATATTAGCCGCACTCCAGCGTAGTTGTTCACTCGCTAAATAATAAGGTGATTTTAATAATGGTTGCATACCAACAAAAAAAATAATTATTGAAATTAATACCCAATACCATTTTTTGATAGCATTTTTTCCAAAAAATAACAGCAAAATAAATATAAAAATTGGGACAATTACTCTTGCACTAAAATAGGTATAAACTGTTACCAAACCGAGCAAAGTTCCCAATAACATAGACCATGATTTTTTTCTAAGTCCCCAAAGCACTAGCGCCATTGACCAAATAAGTAAGCCTAGTGACATCCCAGATTCAAACCCAATATGACTAAAATGCCAATACCAAGGAGTTAAAGAAACAATAAATAAACATAGATAGATTAGACTAGTTTTATTTTTAATATTAAATTCTTCTAAAATTTGGGACAAAATCCAACCCAAACCAAGCAATCCCAACCAAGAAAGCATAAAAAAGGGTAACCTAACGCTAAATTCACTTAATCCAAATAATTTTGTAAAAATACTAACAAGCCATATAGGAACTGGCGCTTTATAATCGCCATACGAAGGATAAATTGCCTGTAGCCAAGAATTGCCATGAATATCTTTTCCAGTTTGAGAAATTGAGTATGCATCTACACCTATTGCTACCTCATCCCAATAAAGCGCGGGAGGATTTTTACCCAAGGTAAAAAAAGAAATAGTAAAAGTAATAATTAACAAAAGAATAATTATTTTTTTCATAGAGTACTGTCAGCACCACAAAAACCTGCTAAAGCTCTAGTTTTTTGCAGATTTTCTCTTAATTGTTTGGTATTAAAAATACTGACCTGAGGATGTACATGGACAAAATTATAATAAGTCTCAGTATTTAAAATATCTAAGTATGGTTTGGATATAAATATATAATTTTGATTAGGATATTGGCAAAGATAACTTTTTACCATAGCGTAAGGTGCGTCTACAAATTCCATTTTCCCTAAAATTTTCGGATGTGAGAATCCATAGCTATCGATATTATTTCTGACTATATTTTGCTGTAACCAGGCTGGATCAAATTTATTATAAAAAGCCAATAGAATATAAGAGTCCGGAAAATCCTTATCGATAAATATCTTTTCTGCTTGATCTTCATTCTTTTTTATATAATTTGCTACTCTTTGATCGAAGGGATAAGCAGCATTATCATATTGTGCTGGATATATATAAAAATAATCTAAAAAATATTGCATATTAAAAAATATTATTAAAGTGATAAAAATTAAATATAGCAGTCTCTTATATTTATATGACTGTAACCATTGTATGAACTGATATAGGCCCAAACCAATGCAAAAGACAATTAAGGGGAGTACTAAACTTGCTCTAACTATCTGAGGACTTTCAACAAGAGCGGAAGGTATCGGTGCAATAAAAAAACATATCTTTAGCAATAATGCTTCCTTTCCTTTTAATTTCATAAGGACATATAGTCCAACAATATAAAAAGGTAGAAATATAAGAATAAACTCTCCATATCCAGGATTAGCCAAATATAAGTTTTTATCTCCTGATAAAAATAAAAATTCTGGCGATAACAAACTAAAATAGTTCCCAGCAAATTGTTTGAAAAATTCTCCAGGTTTATGAAAAAATAAACTACAAATTTTGGGCAAAACATTAGGTTCTACCAGATAACATAATGACCTTTTTTCATCCACAGTCATGACAATCCCAGGGTTTGAAAAGAGTGAAACTTGCTTTAGTCTAGCTGTTCCCGAATTGGTAAATAATAAAGTAATTAAGGGAAAAACTACAATAGTTATTCCCAACCCCCATATTATCCATGTTTTGATATATTTTCTTTCTTTAATAATCAGATAAATACCAAAACTAAACGCTAAAAGAACAATAATTAAGCGATAAGCGATATAAGCGTAAAAGGTTAAACCAAAAAATATTGATGATAAATATATTATTTTTCTTTTGTTCTCTTTCCATCCTTTGATAAAAAAATACAAACCACTCATAAAAAACGCCAGTGCCAAGTGAGATTCTAAAGCCATGCGAGAAATATGAATTGCCCAAGGGCTTATTGCCATACACAGACTTGTAATCAGTGCTAGTTTTTCTTTACCAAGCAATAATTTAGTTAACTTATAAAGTAGCAATATTACTAATATTCCGGATATAAACGATACCATTTTTGTTGCTATTGGAGTCAGTCCAAAAAGCGCTATAAAGGGAACAGAAAAATAGATATATGCAGGTAATTTATGATCTCCAAAGGCTTCAAAATCTAAGGGTAAAAGTCTCCCCCACTCATCCTTGCCAGTTTTAAGAATGGAATATGTATTATAACCTAAGCTCATTTCATCGTGCGTTAATCTAGCTGGAACCTGGTCAATCCGAAATAAACGCAAAAAGATTGCTAAAACTAAAATGCTTATTAAAATAATTCTTGAAGTAAATTTAGTCATCTTTGATTTTTTGCAATTATTAAACTATTATACCCTGTTTACAGCTTTATATTCATTAGCTGATTACGTATAATTATCTTATGATAATTTCAAAAAATGGTTTAATATTTTTAAGTCTCTTTTTACTATTTTTTATTTCTAGATTATATATACTTGCAAACCCAGCTTATCGCCCCAACGATAACGATCACGCCTACTCTGATGTCAAACATGATTATGAACGTTATGCCAATATGTGGTATTACGGATATACTCCCTACTTACAGCACTATTATGAATATCCGCCAGCCACAATTCCACTTTTACTAATCCCTCTTATTTTAGATCAGAATGGAATTGGTAAATATTATCCTAATTATAGGTTTGGTATTTTTGTTATCGATATTATTTTATTTTTATTCTTATATAAAACAGTTATAAAACTTAAAACTCCCAAAAGATCAAAGATATTAGCCTTCCTTTTTTACACTGGGGCAGGAATGCTGGCAAAAGATTTTTATTACGAAGGAATAGATGTGGCTTTTATTGCAAGTTTAAGCATCGCCTTTGTCTGCCATTATTTATTCGATCAAACAAAACTGTTTCCAAGAATAGTAATGTGGAGTTTTTTCTGGCTTTCTACAGCTGTTAAATTTATGAGTCTTCCGCTTATGTTTCCGATATTTTTAACACGTAAGTTAGATCTAAAAAAAGAACTAATAGCTATAAGCATTGGATTCTTGATTATCTGGGGAATACCACTAGCAATATTTCGCAGCTCTTTGTCAGTTAGTATTGTTTTTCACCTAAATCGGCATATGAAATTTGCTTCTTTACCATATTTTATAACCGATACTATCAACAAATTTACTAAAACAGAGACGATCAATAATCAACCACCTGATTTTAATTATGTGGGGCTTGTTGCTACACAAATAGAAAAATTGTTTACTGTCCTTATGCCAGTGGCTATTACTTTAGTCTTTTTATGGATGTTAATAAAATTAAATCAGCAATTTAGATATAAACTTAAAGGAATTAAAGGTTATTTTAAGTTATTATTTTATTCAAAAGTTCCAACATTTAATATTAAAATCTATCCATTTTTAATTCAAATAACACTTGTTTATTTTTTTGTTCTATTCTTAACCGGTAAAGTTTTTTCCCAACCATTTCATATCTGGTATGTTCCCTTACTTGCCATGTTTCCTTTTACCAAAACTAAACAACAACTGACTATGTATTTACTAGCTTTGTGGCTGATTATTATGGATACAACTAGACTGATTAAATTCCCCGATATGATATTAATTGCTCCCCTAACAATTGATTTTGTTAGATCACTACTAAGATTTTTGCCAATGATTATTTTATTAATTATGTCTATTAAAATTAATAGGTATGAAAATGGATAGATTAGATAAATTTATTATCTTAGCCTTTATAATACTAATTACATCTCGATTTTTCATGTTAAACCTATTCCCTATTGGAATTTCTTATGATGAAATGGAGTATGTTCTTAACGCCAAAGCCATTTTTTTTACTGGCAAAGATGTATTCCAAAACTGGTCACCATTAAGTTTTACCGCTATTCAAGCTCATGGAACTGCTTTAGCTGAACTTCCATCAGTAATATTGGCGCCAATTATTGGTTTGGCTTCATCAACTCTTGCTGGAGCAAGATTGCCTTATGCAATTAACGGAATTTTAATAGTTATATTAATTTATCTAATTTGTAATAAACTTTTTGATAAAAAAGTCGCTTTGATTAGTTTGTTACTTAGTATTTTTAATCCTTGGCTTTTTCATTTTAGCCGCACTGCTTATGAGGCTCCTTTAGCAATAACTTTTTATTTGACCGCAATATATATTTATTAAAAACAAGGATTGGAAATTGTTGTGGTCATTACCTTTTTTAATATTAGCTTTTTTCTCATATCATGGAACTAAAATGATGATTATTCCTTTAGTGTTAGTTTTATTATTCTGGAATTATAAATATAACTTTAACAAGCCCAAAAATATTAAACCTTATTTTAGTATTTTATTTATAACTACACTAATTTTTTTATTTTTTGTATTAACAATAAATAATCAGCCGGCTGGAAACAGAGCAAAAGAATTTTTTATTTATAATTCATCAATTCCAAATATTGTTAATCAGGAAAGACAAGAAGCAATTCAGATACCAATTAATAGTTTGTTTATAAATAAACTTACATATTTAGTTAAATATTTTATAACAAACTATATCAGTGCATTTTCTCCAGAGCGTTTATTTGTTTATGGGGATGGTATTTCTAATTCATCTTATACTTTTTGGAAACATGGTATGTTTTTTATTTTGGATTTTATTTTTGTTATTTTAGGAATAGTTATTATGTATAAAAAAAATTATAAGGCATGGTTGCTACTATTTATTTTGCTAATTATTTCCCCTTTGCCAGGAGTAATTAATAAAAGTGCAGGACAATTTTCACTTAGGGGAGCATTAATGTTTCCTTTGTTAATAATATTTTTAGGATATGGATTAAAATCATTTTTTTCTAAATACAAATCTAAACTTTCAATTATAGCTATTGGTTTAATTTATTTTTTTTCCATTATTAATTTTTTACATTTGTACTTTATACAATATCCAATATATGGTAGTTCCGCATATAATTTTGACAACAGAATTTTAGCAAAATATGTCTTATTACAAAATCAATATTCACCCAATAAAAATATCACTATCGTTAGTAACGAACCATTTGGAATATTTTACCAACTTCTTTTCTTTAATAATTGGTATCAAAATAAGTCAGATGTTTTAGTGGCTTCCCAAGCATTAAAACAGTTACCAATTAGATATAAAAATGTAACAATTCAGAATAATTGCCAAGCTATTAATTATGATGATTTGGTTATTTATTTTACTTTAGAAATTTGTACAGATGGTCTTGAAAAGTTTGACACTAATTATCTTAGTATTTCGAGTCTTACTGATAGTGGCGAAAAGTTTAGAATCTTGAATGACCAATTGTGCTCTGGTGTTTCTCATCCTAATTACTATACTGTCTCGAATTTTAATCAACTTAATATAGAACCTATGTCAGTAAACGATTTTTGTTCAAATTGGATAACTAAGTTATCTAAAGGAGAATTATCTGCTTTCTAAATATTGAACATTATTTTTCTGATTGTCTAAGATATTTTTACCAAACATCAACTGTCCATCATATTGATATATACCACTACTATTAATTATTTTTATTGGTTTTTCTATATCAAAAGTATTAGCAATTTCAAGTGATGGTCGATTGGCAGTGTATAAAAAGACGTCCTGCTTACCCAAAGGGTTTCCAGAAGAGGAAAACATTATTTGTTTGGTTTTTGGTAAATATCCCTGATAGCTTATTTGTGTTTGGCCATTTAATTGTAGTTGAACTGCTTGAAGCAAGTCTGGTTTAAGATTGACAACATAAAAATCTTTACCAAAATCAGAACCTGCTTTTTCATAAGCAATCAAGCCATCAGCTGATGAATTGATCTGAAAAAAATCCAATCTTAAATCTGTTAATCTAGTATCTGCGCCTCCTTCGGTCATTGCCGGTATTATTTTTTCTTCTTCTAAGGTCGTAGTATTAAGTAAATAGAAATTACATTGAGGGTTACACCGGGGATAAACAATATATCCACTAATTGTTTGATAAGTATTTGTTAGTTTATTTGATTGAAAATTTATATTATTCACTATTGGTTTGAGTTCCCCTAATTTTAAACTAGTAATTTCCCAATTATCCTTTTTTAGTGCTAGATAAATTGTTTGATTATCTTGATCCCAATGAATAATCTCGGCTTGGGACCAATTGGAGAGATCATAGCTAGAATCATAATGAGATCTCAAATTGACTAAATGTAATTTTTTATCATTAGTTAAAAAAGCAATATTTTCTTTTGTTTGATTTGTATAAATAGGACTGATTATTTCTAAATTATTTAGAGTAAATAATTCTTCTGGATTAGCTAAGCTTCGATAAAGTTGATTTTGCTTTATAAAATATATATCACTTTTATCAGAGCTTAATTGTTGTGGTTTGAGTTGTGCTAATTCTTTAGTAATCTGAAATGGTTGCCAAAACTGATTTAGAGGGATTCTTCTTCCTATGGAATCTGAAAATAACTGATAAAAACAAATCAGACTTACGGCAATTAGAGTTATTATTAGTCCGACGATGGAAAAATTAAGATCTTTTTGCTGTGGGTTTGGCATAGTACAATAACAAAGTGATAAAAATGCTTAGCAAACCAATTATAACATCCATTTTAGTTTGGAGTTTGATTTTATTAGGTAGTTTACTGCGAGCCTACAAAGCTGATGCATATCCCACCGACAATAATGATGATGGCTTATATTATGTTTGGGTTGGAAACAGTTTTTTAGATAATCCTACTCAAGTTACTAGTCACACTATTTTTGATCAAAATAATTCTGCTTTAATTTGGCGTTCTCAATATATGGATTTTGAACCAGTGCAACGCTTTGGATTTAAGCTCGCTCGCCCATGGTATGATCATCCACCATTTGCCGC
>CAYXFC010000005.1:0-15446 GCA_964464155.1 uncultured Pseudomonadales bacterium | reverse complement strand
TACGGGCAAGGATGAATGACATGGCAAATAGTGGCCGGCGGGCTTGCAGGATTAATTGTAAAATTAATACCATCGTACCAATAGAAAGTTCTCCTTTAAATGTCTGAGTGAAAGTAATGATATTAATAATGACGACAATAACAATCAAACTTAAATTACGCAAAAAATCAAAAATATGGTAATAAGTACTTTGTTTGTCATAAATTTGATTAATTTTAGTTAATTTATTTTCAATGAATCCATATTCATTTGATTCCTGATTATAGCTTTTAACTACTTTGATATTATTAATAACTTCCTGAATCCGACCCCTCGTAGTATCTTCTAGTTTATTTTTGGCTCCCTCATATTCACCCCATTTGCGAGTTGAAAGTAATGATAGATAAATATAAATAGGGAAAAGTAAGGCGACTAAGGCTCCAATTGCTAGATTATAATAAGAAAGTAAAGCGATGGTAAAAACGCTTTGCAAAACAGTAGGTAAGAAGAAGTTAGTGGCTACATTGGCAAAATTTTGAATAGAAACAATGCCACGATTAAGTTGATGCACGATTTTGCCTGACAGTTGGGAGTCAAAATAGACTTGAGAGAGTTTAAGCACTTTATCATAATATTTTTCAGTTAAAAACTGTCTAACTCTACCGGCAGTATAGTCCCCTAGCCTATCACTGATTGAGGAAAAAATAATTCCCAGCAAACTCAAAACAAAGCTGATGGCTACAAATTGATAAAGCCTGTTTAACGACCCACCTTGATTCCCAATATAATTAACGATCTCATCAGTAATTAATTTGGAAAAAATCGGCAAGACCAAGTCCAATAAAGCTCCCAAAATAATTAAACCAACTAGGATTACAAAATATTTATACAGCGGTTTGGCAAGTTTAAAAATTTGTAGGATGTTTTTCATAGAATTAGTAGTTAAAAATATGGGGGATTATCTTAGCATAAATAGATGAAAAACTCATTAGAAGCAATACTAAAAACTAATTTTTTTGTTCCCAAAATCCAAGCTGAAAAAGTTTCTTTCCCTTATCGTCTTTGGTAATGCGAATTTTGAAATCACCCAATCTGCGGTGCACAATTTTGATCAAATACCCTTTTTCCACTAAATGAAGTAATTTGTATAAATCTTTCCGGCAAGCACTAGCACTAACCGTGATGATTTTTTGCATAACAAGCTTGATTATAATGACATTTAGAAGATATGCAAGACAATTGAAAAGCTATTTTTGCTCAACTGGCATTGGGGGCTCTTCCTCGTCCTTCTCCCCACAGGCCATGGCGGCAACCGAATCATCACTACTACCTAGACGCATTAAAATTACACCTTGAGTATTTCTACCCAGTTGTTTGATATTTCGAAGTGGTAATTTGATCATTTGGGCTTTTTTAGTAGTTAACATAATTTCGTCTATTTCTGGAGTGACCAACTCTGCCGCAACTATTGTGCCAGTTTTAGGAGTAATTTTAGCAACCTTAACACCCATTCCTCCTCGTTTGTGTAGGGGGAACAAACTGACTGGGGTGCGTTTTCCGATACCTCTTTCGGTAACTACGAGTAAATCACGAAAATAACGCTTCCGACCATCATCTGGCTTATTTTCTCTGCTAGGGAAGGTTTCCATAGTTACCAAATAATCATCTGGTTTAATCAAAATTCCTCTCACTCCTTGAGTCGCTCTACCCATCGATCGGGCGTCACGTTCGTGAAAGCGAATAGCTTTTCCATGGGAAGTAACCATAAATACTTCATCATCACCAGAAGTGACTTTAGCTCCAAGAAGTTCGTCTTTTTCATCAAGTTTAATACTAGTTAAACCATTGGCTTTGATCTTAGCAAATTGAGATAATTCAGTTTTTTTAATGAGACCTCTTTTAGTTGCCATGGTTAAAAATCCTTCTGTTTGATCAGTAGGTATAGTAATAATTGCTTTAACTGTTTCGTTTGATCCAATATTAATTAAATTAACTACTGCTTGGCCTTTGGATAGTCTTGATCCCTCAGAGATTTCATACGCTTTTACATTATAAGCTTTGCCGGCATTGGTGAAAAAGATTACATTATCGTGGTTATTGGCAGTAGTTAAGTAAGCGATTTCATCTTCTTGTTTAGTAGTCATGCTATGAACTCCCTTTCCGCCTCGTTTTTGAGAACGGAAAGTGTCTTTAGCAACTCGTTTGATATAGCCAGTTTTGGTCATGGATATAATAATAGGAATATTGGGAACTAGATCCTGTTCTGATAATTCGTCTAAAGCACCGTGAATTTTGGTAAGTCTCGGACTTTTGTAAGTTTCTTTAAGAGCTAAAACTTCGTTTGCAATTACCTCTAGTATTTTACCGGGATGTAATAAAAGATCTATTATTGCATCAATTCTTTGCATGATAGCTTTATATTCTTCCTCTATTTTTTGACGTTCTAGGGCAGAAAGCCGGCGTAGCTGCATATCCAAAATTGCTTCTGCTTGTATTTGACTTAGACCAAATTTGCTCATCAAAGCATTTTTGGCAGTTTCCGTATCTTTGGATTGTCTGATGGTTTTGATGACTTCATCAAGATTGTCTAAAGCAATTTTTAGACCTTCTAAAATATGGGCACGCAGTTTGGCTGCTTTAAGTTCATATTGATTTCTTTTAACCACCACTAATTGACGATGTTTAACATATTCTGTAAGGATAACCCTGAGATTACAAATCTGGGGGGTACCATTGACCAAAGCCACCATGTTAGCTGGGAATGAGGTTTGCAAGTCAGTATGTTTATATAAATTATTTAAGATTGACTTCGGTTTGGCATCTCTTTTTAATTCTATTACTACATGCATTCCTTTACGGTCTGATTCATCTCGTATGTCGCTTATTCCTACAACCTTCTTATCTTTAACTAAATTAGCTATATCTATAATTAATTTTGATTTGTTAACCTGATAAGGAATTTCAGAAATGGTAATGATTGCTTTTCCCTTGGAATCTTCTTCGATATTTGTAGTTGCTCGTACCAGTGCCCTACCCTTGCCTGTAAGATATATTTGTTTAACTTCCTCTGGATTATAAATATTAGCTCCAGTTGGGAAATCAGGACCCTTGATGTGGTGAAGCAAATCTTCAATAGTAGCAGTAGATTCAAACTGACCTGCTAAAATTCCGGGCTCGATGGTTTCAATGATCTTAGTATCAATATTTTCAGAAGCCTGGCTTGCTTGTGATTTATCAATCAATAATTTTACTGCATCAACTACCTCTGATAAATTATGAGGGGGAATATTGGTTGCCATTCCAACAGCGATACCTTCTGCTCCCATCAATAAAAGATTAGGAAGTTTGGCTGGTAATACCAATGGTTCTTGATATGATCCGTCGAAATTATCAATAAAATCTACTGTTTCTTTATCTAGATCTTCCAATAACTCATCAGCAATTTTGGCAAGGCGCGCTTCGGTATACCGCATGGCAGCTGCACTGTCACCGTCAACTGAACCAAAGTTCCCCTGTCCATCAACCAGAGGATAACGCATCGCAAAATCTTGAGCAAGTCTTACCAAGGTTTGGTAAACTGCTTGGTCACCATGGGGATGGTATTTACCTAAAACCTCTCCGACAATTCTGGCTGATTTTTTGTATCCAGATTTTGAAGTTAAACCCAACTCCTTCATACCAAATAAAATTCGGCGATGAACGGGTTTGAGCCCATCTCTAACATCTGGCAAAGCTCTAGCTACGATTACACTCATAGCGTAATCTAGATATGATTTTTCCATCTCTGTTGTAATAGATGTAGGGATAACAGTTCCATAACTTGTCTTACGAGGTTGGGTGGAAAATACTTCTTCGACTAAATCTTGGTTGGAGTTATTCAATTGTTCTGGTGTGTCTGGATTATCCATAAATAAGTTTTAATTTGAACTCAATATTAGCACAAATTATCCATTCGCTTAAATCTAGGGTTTATTGGTAAAAATAAAAAAACAACACTTAAAAAGAGGTGTTTTATTGAGAAAGACCCTGCAAATATTCTACAGTTTCCTGTTTATTTTTCAAGCCTAAAACCTTGACCCATTTACCTGGCTCTAATTCTTTGTGGTGTTGTAAAAAGTGAATTAATCGATCAACTCTTTCTTGTGGGATATCGGTGATATCATTCCATTTACCGCAAGTACGGTCGATCGTCTCATTTTCAGCTACACATAACAATTTTGGATCATGGCCTTTTTCGTCTTCTGTGTCTATCATACCGATAATCTTAATCTTAATCCAAGCCCCAGGGTGAATAGCTTGATTTGATAAAACAAACACGTCAGCGAGGTCTCCATCTCCACTTTTTACTCCTTCTAAATATCCATAGTTTTCCGGATATTCCATAGGCGTAGGTTGAAAACGGTCGACAAACAAGCGTCCCGACTTAGGATCCATTTCATACTTGGTATTGGTATTAGCTGGAATTTCGACACAAGCGAGATAAGACATATTTTAAGTTAGTAATTACCTATAGTTTATATAATCATATTGTAACAAATATATTTGACACAATATAAACAAATTTTTAACAAGTATCTTTTTGTGGTTTAGGAAGAAAAAAATGATATTCAAGCCAAGCTATACAACCATTTATATCCATAGCGATCTGATAGTTTTGAATTAACTCTTCTAAATCATGGTGAAAAGCTTTTGCATCAGGATTGCCTAAATGCCAATTAATGAAATTATTAGTTCTCTGTTTAATTTCTTCGTTAGTATCTTCTCGACCATTTTCTTCAAGACGATGAATTGCTAAGGTTTCAGCTATAATTATTTCTTTTTCTGAATCTGCAATGGCTAAAGGTTTTTCTCTATAAGCTCTTAATTTAGCAAGAAAATCAGTAAATATTACTTCCTTTTCTTGATCTTTGATTTGTTGTTCAACTTGTTTAGCCTTGTTAAGAGTTAATATGATCTCTTTGGTCATAAGTAAAAAGATTATAACATAAATACAAAAAAGGCAGCTTTACAGCTGCCTTTTAATTTCTTTCTTATTTAATTTACAACCCAATCATTGCAATTACAAATGGTGCGATGAGTAGAGCCACAATCTGGACGATTTTCATCATGGGATTAAGTGCCGGACCGGCTGTATCTTTGAGCGGATCACCATCAGTATCGCCAACCACCGCAGCTTTGTGAGTATCACTACCCTTACCGCCCAAATTACCATCCTCGACATACTTTTTGGCATTATCCCAAGCTCCACCCGTATTACACATAAATAGAGCTAGTAATAAGCCGGATACGACGATGCCGCCTAAAAAGCCTCCCAATGCTTGAGCGCCAAGTAACCCTACAGCTATTGGAGCCAAAATCACCATAGCTGCTGGTATAACCAATTCTTTTTGAGCGGCTAGAGTTACGATATCTATAGCTCTGGCATAATCTGGTTTAGCTTTACCTTCCATAATACCTTTGATCTCGCGGAATTGTCTGCGGACTTCTTCAACGACTTGGAAAGCTGCTCTACCAACAGAGCCAATCAATCTAGATGAAAATAAAAAGGTTAAAGCAGCACCTAGGAGCAAGCCGACAAAAACCTTAGGTTGGGCAATATCAATCGATGTCAAGCCTGTTGCTTCAAAATAGGTGGCAAATAGTGAACTAGCTGCAACAGCAGCAGATCCCACAGCAAAGCCTTTGGTTAAAGCTTTGGTAGTATTACCCACAGCATCTAAATCTCCGGTAACTTTAACTGCTTGACCTTTGAGTCCAGCCATCTCTACCATTCCCTGAGCATTATCAGAGATCGGTCCAAAAGTATCTAGGGATAAAATAATTCCGGTTGTTGCCAACATTCCCATACCTGCAAGAGAAATTCCGTAGAATCCTAACAATGCATAACCACCCATAATGGTAGCTGCAATTACTAATGCTGAAACAAAAGTAGATTCCATGCCGTATGAAAGTCCAGAAATAAGGTTTGTACCGGCGCCAGTTTGAGATGCAGTTGCGATTCCAACTACGGGTTTTTCACCTGGGCCCGTGTAATATTTGGTAATATATAGCAATGCCATCATGGCGATGATTCCGATCACAGATGCATATCCTGCTTTAGGTTCTCCCAATAAGAAAATTGATAATCCCATAAAAATTACTACTGCAGCAACAGCCGAAATGATAAAACCACGAATAAGAGGCTTTAGAGCATCGGTTTCTCCTTCTCTGGCTTTGACAAATAAACTACCCAAAATAGAAGTAAGAATAGCTCCAGATCTAGCTAACAAAGGGAAAACGACACCTTTTAATCCAAAAATAGATCCGCCTAAAATCATGGCAGCTACAATCGTCAAAGCATAAGATTCAAAAACATCAGCAGCCATTCCTGCGCAATCTCCTACATTGTCACCCACATTGTCAGCAATAGTAGCAGGGTTTCTAGGATCGTCCTCTGGGATATTTTTCTCCACCTTACCTACTAGATCAGCTCCAACATCGGCAGCTTTGGTAAAAATTCCTCCCCCTACCCGCATAAATAGAGCCAACAAAGCAGCTCCAAATCCATATCCAGTCAAAACATGAGTGGCTTGTTTGGCAACTACATCAGCACCTTGGGAGATAAAAGAAAAATAAGCCCACATGTATATTAAAGACACGCCAAGTAAGCCTAAGCCTACCACCAACATACCGTTAACAGTACCGGCACCGAAAGCAGCTTGCAGAGCTGGATTAAGTCCTTTTTGGGCAGCGTTAGCGGTACGTACATTGGCTCTTACTGCAATCCACATACCTAAATAACCAATAATTGCTGAAAAAATTGCACCCATGACAAAAGTTACAGCAATACCTAAACCTAAACCAAAAGCGATAATCACAGCTAAAACTGCCATAAATGGCAATATTACTTTGAATTGTCTGTTAAGATATGCGTCAGAACCTTCTCGCACGACAGTGGCGATTTCTTTCAATTTATCACTACCTTCATCAATTGCTAACACCTTTTTGGTCATATAAGCTCCATATGCTAGTGCAATTAGAGCGGTTAGGGGTGCGCCGAAAAGGGCGATCAGTTGGATATCCATAGATTTACCTCCGTTTATTTAAGTGTCATTCCGGTAAAGGCAAGCATAGATTAGTCATATCCGGAATCTTCCTATATACAGAAGATCCTGAATATTGACTGCTACGCGTCAGTTTCAGGATGACAAATCAGTTATGTTAATTACAAAAATGAACTACAAATGAGTATTATATGAAATAAGTTAAAAAAATCAAAGTTAAATTTTAATCACACTCATCTACTGGCTTCTAAGTTATGTGTGACCCTTTGCAAAATCATAGCGGGTGAAACAGTTTTGGGAAGACTTGCTATTAATGCTAAAGTCCCCCAAAAACATCCCTGGAATGTTCTATCTTCAATCTTTTCCGCGATATTAGTCCATATTTCCCCGATATGATTGTTAGCTGCTACCATAAAATCAGCTAGATATCTTTCTGGAACACCTAAATGTTGATAATCACTGAGTATTGTTGTGGCTTGACCAACAATATTAAAACCAAGAGCAGCTTTGGGTTGAGGACTACTTTCTAACTCTTGATACAATAGAAATATTCTAATTGCTTGACCCATAGCTCTATATTCTGGGTAGATTTCAACTATAGGTGGTTTATCACCAGTTTTAGTACTGTTTTGTCCATCCAATGTGACATTAGATGGCACTGCAGTTTCTACTTTGGGGATAAATTGCAACAAATGGTTTGCTACAGCACCTATAGCATCACTCTCAGTTTCAAAAGTAGAAAAAGCAGCTATAGCATCAGCCACTGTATATCTAGGATCACTATTTTTAGTTTCATTAGACATAAATATAAAATTTTCTGAATTATAGCACTAATATTTAAAAAATAGAGCAAAGGGAAAATGAATATTAAAATGATTATTGAAGTTTATTTGTTAGTATAAAACTTAGATATCTAAGGTAGCTAACTGCGCGTCCCACATATTTTCTCGACTTTTCACTCGACATATTCAGTCGTATTCAATTCGGGAAAATAAGCGGGATGGTCTATTGGCATATTTATATGTCCAAAGTGGCCAATGACGCATGTGTTTGGATGAATTTCTTGCGGGGTAAAACAATATTGCCCATAAGTGTAGTAAAAACACGGTCAGCTTCTTCACCATCTTGTACTGATACTTGTTTAAGCATGCGGGTTTTGGGATTCATAGTAGTATCCCAAAGTTGCTCTGGATTCATTTCTCCTAAACCCTTGTAGCGTTGAAGATTAATGTTGGCTTTGGGGTTGCTGATTTTAATACTAGCTATTTTTTTATCCTTATCCTCGTCGGTATATTCATAAGTCACATCTTTTCCATAGGCGACTTTATAAAGTGGGGGCATGGCGATATAAAGATAACCTTTTGTAATAACATCTGGCATATGACGATAAAAGAAAGTTAATAGCAAAGTCGCAATATGTTCACCATCCACATCAGCATCACACATAATTACAATGCGATGATAACGTGCTTTGGAAACATCTATCGTGTCTCCAATACCCATACCCATGGCAATTATTAAAGCTTTAAGTTCTTCAAACTCCACTATTTTATCAAGGCGCGCCCGTTCGGTATTTAAGATTTTCCCTCCCAAAGGTAAAATTGCTTGATTAAATCTGTCTCTACCCTGTTTAGCTGATCCACCTGCACTATCTCCCTCAACTATAAAAAGTTCAGAAACAGAAGGATCTTTGGCTTGACAGTCTGCTAACTTACCTGGCAAAGTCATACCTTCTAGCGCCCCTTTGCGAACCACAGCATCACGGGCGGCACGAGCTGCCATACGGGCGCGAGCTGCTAACTCAATTTTGCCCACTACCTTACGTGCCTCATCGGGATTCTCTTCAAAATACATGTCCAGATATCCTTTAACCACGCTATATACTGATTGTTGAGCTTCAATATTGTTTAATTTGGTTTTAGTTTGAGATTCAAATTGGATATCGGAAGCTGGCATTTTGACAAAAACTACAGCGGTTAGACCTTCTTTAATATCATCTCCGGTCATATTATCTATGGTGTCAGTTTTACCGTTGCTAGTTTTTTTCAAATAATCTTTAATAGCTCTGGTTAGAGCCATACGAAAACCTATTACATGTGTTCCGCCGTCTGGAGTATTGATCACATTAGTAAATGATTGGATATTTTCACTGAAACTATCCGTATATTGAAGTGCAACCTCAACTCCGATTGGAATTTGTCCGTCTACCTGTCCACTGCAATACATTGGTTGGGTAACCGATTTTTTATTTCTGTTAAGAAATCTGACCAAAGATTTGATACCACCTTCAAAATAAAAATGGCATTCTTCTTGGGTTCTTAAATCATAAAGATGAATTTTTACTCCAGCCATTAAATAGGCTCTTTCTCTTAAAGTGCTTTTAATCCGTTCGTATAAAAATTCAGTAGTTGAAAAGATACTTTTATCTGGCTCAAATAAAGTTGTAGTTCCTGTAGTAAAAAAAGGTACATATTTTTGGGAAAGCGAATCTGCAATCTTTGTCTCATTCAAAGGAGAAACTTTATTTTTGGGTTTACCAATATTATATTCCTGCATAAAAACTTGGTTGTTACGTCTTACTTCTACTCTCATAAAGGTAGAAAGCGCGTTAACAGCTGCAGCTCCAATACCGTGCAAACCACCAGATGCTTGGTAAGCCTTAGCATCAAATTTAGCCCCAGCATGTAGTTTGGTTAACGCTACTTCCATGGCAGAAACACCAGTTTTGGGATGAATATCAACTGGAATTCCTCTTCCATCATCTGAAACCACTACTCCAGTATCAGGCAGAATTTGAACATAGACATTTTTGGCATACCCGGCAATTGCTTCATCTAGTGAGTTATCGACAATTTCGGCTAACAGATGATGCAGACCTCGTTCGTCAGTTGAACCAATATACATACCAGGGCGTTTACGTACAGGTTCTAAACCTTCGAGGATTTGAATATTAGCTGCGGTATAGTTGGCACTGGCGTCTTGGGTATTCATAAATTTAGCAAATAAAAAACAACCAATTAGAATAAACTGGCACTGATGAAGGATACAACATTAATTATTAATTTTCAATTTACAAATTACAAATGACCCTCCTTCGCTTTCAGTTTGTGGAGGGCGTAGCAAATCAAAATATAATCATGACAATCTAGTGTCATTCCGGCAAAGGCAGTATAACCCTATCCGGAATCTCATAGGAAATTTCCAAAAGATCCTAAATCTTAAGTTCCACTTAGGTTCAGGATGACAAAGACGATTTTATACTTCTTTATCCCATTTCATTATCAGCATATCTAAAGCTAGCTTGTAATTAACATTATTAATAGCAATATCGTTATAAATCATCTGACAATTTAGTAACAGTCGTCCTAGTGATTTCATGCCTTTAGCACTTGATTTGGGCAATTTTTCTCTAGCAACTGTCATGAGAGATTTTAACCAAACCAAGGCCTCTTGTTGAGTTGGGCAAGCTTTGGTAATTATCTCCATTCTCTCTCCGACTTGTGATTGATATAATATTTTTAAGTCAATGTCTCCTGTGGCTTTATTTCCGGATTCCTGTTCTTTGTTTATAGCATTTATAATTTGACATCTGGATTGAATAGTAGGTAGCAATCGATGATAACTATCTACAGATAAAAAAACAAAACTTTGATCTACTGGTTCTTCCAAAATTTTAAGCAAAGCATTTGAGGCTACCAAAGTTAAATATTGTGCCTGCCATAAAATAGCAATTTGTACCGGTAGCTTTAACGGCTTTTTATTAAATTCTAGTTGAAATTGTCTGACCTGCCCTATTTTGATTGATGGTTTTTGGAGCACAGTTTTAATATTTACTTGGGGATAAATTTGGTATATATCAGATTGTTGATCAAAACTAGAAGGCAATAATCCAATATCTGTGATTTCACAGATTTTATCCTGTACTGCGGTTTTGGAAAAATTGGATAGAATGAAACTATGCAAAGCAAATTATTAAATAATACATTGAAATTTTAACAATTTAACAATGAAATAATTTAACAGCCATCAAATTGTCTCCTTGACTTTGGCTAGCATAGCATACGATAATGATAATACCAATTAGTTTCTGCCCCAACTTACTATGCTTAATTTGTCTAGTAAGTTGTTAAATCTTGGATAATACTACTAATCTTGATGCTGTACAAACGATCGCTGATATATTGCTGGCAAAAAAAGCAATTAATTCTGATGTAGCTAATCTTATCAAGACTGAGTCAATTAACGGCAATAAGAAGCAAGATCAGATTATTTTAGAACGGAATTTGGTTCCTCCCAAAGTGCTGATTGCAGCCAAAGCTGAGTTATATAATATGCCCTTCGTGGACATCAATGCTATTGCTGTAAATCCTCAGGCAATGAGTAAATTGCCACAAGCAGTGTCAGAAAGATTTATTACTTTTCCATACCAATATTCTGACATTGATAAAAGCCTAATGGTAGTTATGGCTAATCCTTTGGATGTGGCGGCTTTGGATTTTTTAGAAAAAAAATCCCAATGCCGTATTGTGCCAGCATTTGGAGTACCAGCTGATATTAAGATTGCTATTGCAGAAAAATACTCTCAAGGTCTTTCTGGAGACGTGGATGCAGCGGTTAAAGAAGTTGATTTTTCCACCAAAAGAGTAGTTGATGAAAAATCGATCAATGATGTAATCAGGGAAGCTCCGATTGCCAAAATCGTTACAACTCTTTTATCTTTTGCAATGAAGTCCATGGCTTCTGATATTCATATTGAACCTCTGGAAGATAAAACGCGGGTTCGTTACCGAATAGACGGTATCTTGCACGAAAAACTGTTACTTCCCAAAGATGTGCATGATGCGGTTATATCACGGATCAAGATTTTAGCAGGTATGAAGATTGATGAAAAAAGGGTCCCTCAAGACGGTCGTTTTTCCTTTCGCAGTGATGAGCGCGAGGTAGATTTGCGTGTGTCTACCCTACCCTCTGCGCATGGAGAAAAAATTGTAATGCGGCTTTTACAAAAAGGCCAAAATGTGCCAGATTTATCAGAACTTGGTTTTCGAGGTCGTGCAATTAAAAATGTTGAAGATGCAATCAAAGCCACTCATGGTGTAGTTTTGGTTACTGGTCCTACTGGTTCAGGTAAGACGACTACTCTTTATTCCTTACTCCACAAAATTAATACTACCAAAGTCAATATTATTACTTTGGAAGATCCAATTGAGTATGAAATGGCTGGTGTTAATCAAGTGCAAATTAATCCTCAAGCCGGACTAACTTTCGCTTCTGGTTTACGTTCCATATTACGTCAGGATCCGAATATTATTATGGTTGGTGAGGTGCGAGATAGTGAAACAGCCGAGCTAACTATCAACGCTGCTCTTACTGGGCATCTAGTTTTTAGTACACTGCATACTAATTCGGCAGCTGGCGCTTTGCCCCGTCTAATTGATATGGGAGTTGAACCGTTTTTACTTGCTTCAGTAATTAATTTGATTATTGCCCAACGGGTTGTACGCAAAATTTGTAGTTCATGTAAAGAGTCATATCATCCTAGCCCAGAAATAATTAATAGTTTACAAAAAGCTTTAGGTCCAATTTTCAAACAATACGATCCTAATAATCTATTGTTGTATAGAGGAAGACATTGTGAAGCTTGTAATAATACTGGGTATAAAGGCAGAGTTGGAATTTATGAAGTGATGCCAGTTTCGGAAAAAATTAGTTTACAGGCGATATCCAAAGTACCATCTTCTGAAATTGAAAAAACCGCTATCAATGATGGCATGTTAACGATGGATCTTGATGGTTATCTCAAAGCATTAGAGGGAATTACTACTATAGAAGAAGTGATGAGAGTAGCAAAAGGTTAAATAAATAGATAAATAATTTGATTGCAACCAGTTATTAAACTATGTATAGTTAAAATATAGTATTAGTTATGAGAATTGGGTATATCTGCTCAAATCTATAAACTAATTGCTAATCTGCCCATATGAAACTCGATATTAAATCTTTATTACAATTTGCAATTGATAAGAATGCTTCAGATTTGCATCTTCTGGCAGATGTTCAACCTACAGTTAGAATTGACGGTGAGTTGGGTCCGATTCCTGGAATTTCCATTATTGACAAGGAAAGTGTCAAAGAACTGATTTTTCAGACAATGACAACAATCCAAAAAGACTATTTTTTGCAAAACAAAGAAATTGATTATTCAATTAATTATGGAGATAGAGGCAGATTCCGGGTCAACGTTTATACACAGCGTAACAGTACAGCTGCAGCCTTTAGATTAATTCCTGCCGACATTAAAACAATAGATGAACTAGGATTGCCCCAAGTTTTGCATAGTTTTATCGAACTCAAATCTGGTTTTATTTTGGTTACTGGACCTACTGGTCATGGCAAAACAACCACAATTGCTGCGATTATTAATGAAATAAATCAGACAAGGGCTTCTCATATTATAACCATTGAGGATCCAATTGAATATGTTTATAAAAATAGCAAATCAATAATCTCACAAAGGGAAGTTAATCATGATACTTATGCCTGGAAAATTGCTTTAAGATCAGTTTTGCGAGAAGATCCAGATGTAGTTTTGATCGGAGAAATGCGCGATTATGAAACGATTGCAGCAGCTTTGACGATTGCCGAAACCGGACATTTAGTTTTTGCAACTCTGCACACTAATTCTGCAGCCCAATCCATTGATCGTATAGTGGACGTTTTCCCAGCTCATCAACAAAATCAGATTCGGATGCAACTTTCTAATACTTTGGAGGCAGTTATTTCTCAACGTTTGTTACCAGCCAGTGATGGCGGTCGTGTTCCGGCAGTAGAAATGTTGCGTGGAACTTCAGCTGTTAAAACTAATATTCGGGAAGGTAAAACTCACCTTTTGGATAATATAATCCAGACTTCTAAAGATGAAGGCATGATTACTATGGATGCTTATCTATCTCAACTTGTGGCGCAAAATAAAATCACTATGGAAGTTGCTAAACAGTGGTGTATTTATCCAAATGAATTAATGAGAAAAATAAAAACTAATTCCAGTATTGAATCTCACAAAGAAGCTTAATTATGAAACAGTTTCAGTATCAAGCTATAGACTTAAATGGACAACGGACTCAGGGGATTGTTGAGGCTAAAGATGCTAGTTATGCTGCTAAAGTACTTAAAGATCGTAATTTGATCATTACTTATTTGGACGATCCTAAACAAGGTGTTATCTATTATATTAACTCCAAATTATCTCATATAACCAGTAGGGATGTTATTGCTTTTACGCGCCAATTAGCAGCAATGCTAAACGCTGGATTGCCGATAACCAAATCTTTGGATTTGATCAAAAAGCAAGTTAAACCAGCTATGGAAAAGATTATTGACTCGATCCAATCCTCTGTTGAGGGAGGTCAAAGTCTTTATGATGCATTATTGGTTTATGATGAAATTTTTAGTCCTTTATACTTATCTTTAGTAAGAGCTGGAGAGTTGGCTGGTGTTTTGGGGACGGTTTTGGATCAGTTATCTAATAATATGCAACGGTCCGAGGATTTTAAGGCTAAGGTCAAATCGGCGATGCTTTATCCTGCCATTGTGCTGGTAGCTATGTTTATTGTGAGTCTAATTATGGTTTTTTTCGTAATGCCGCAAATGGCTCAACTTTATTCAGAGTTCGAAGCTGACTTACCCCTTACTACCTCACTTATGATAAACGGTTCAGAGTTTATTAGAATCCATTGGTATTTATTAATTTTACTAATCGCTGCATTGGGAGCCACAATAATTTATTTTATTAAATCAGATAATGGTAAAACCTATTTTGACACTAATATTTTGAAATTACCGATTATTGGACAACTGCAGCACAAAATTATTTCAACCAATGTAATCCGTACTTTAGCCTTGTTAAATAACGCTGGAGTGTCAATTGTAGAATCACTAGAAATTGTCTCCAAAGCTGCAGGTAATCAAGTTTATGAAAAAGGCATTATAGAAGTTTCTAAAAAAGTAGAAAAAGGTGTTTCTTTGGGTGTAAGTTTTGGAGTATTGGACTTATTTCCAGAAATGATTATCCAAATGATGGTGGTTGGTGAAGAAACGGGTAAATTAGCTGAAATGATGGAGAAAGCGGCTGTTCAATTTGAAAAAGAAGCATTGATGTCGCTTAAATCCTTAACTAGTGCAATTGAGCCTACTCTAATTATTGTACTAGGAGTGGCGGTTGGATTTATGGTTATTTCAATCATAATGCCAATTTACGGCTTGACACAAAGCTTTTAACCTTGCATAGTAATATTACTAAATTTACTGCCCCTTTTTTGTGGTGAACACAAAAAAGTAAAATATATATGAAAAAAATGTTACAAAAGGGTTTTACATTAGTAGAACTATTAATAGTTATTACTATTATCGCAATTATGGCTGTTG
>CAYXFC010000004.1:0-15535 GCA_964464155.1 uncultured Pseudomonadales bacterium | reverse complement strand
TGGATTTGTACCAGCCTTTTTTATAGCTAAGTGCCAAAAATATGATTAATTTAATCATTAGAGCATCAAAAAACCGATCAAATGGTTGTTGTCAATTTCTGATATTCTAAACGCTTTAAAGCAAAATTATAGGCAAGAAAAAAGCATACTAAGGCTTAATCTGGGGGTTGGTCCCTATCCGATTGATAAAGTTACCAAACAGATAATGCAAAGCTATGGTGAAGGTTGGGTTTATATTGATAAATATATCAAGCAACCCGGTACCCAAAACTATGATATTCGTAATTTGCCCTATGCTTTGGGGAGTGTGGATACAATTTTAGCCTCTCATATTTTAGAACATATCCCCTTTATTAAAGTGAGTCAGGTATTAAAATACTGGCACTCTCTTTTGAAGCCAAAGGGACAAATTTATCTAAATGTACCGGACATGGAATGGCTTTGCCAGAGATTTGTAGATTTGGCCAAAGCAAATCGGAATAAAAGTCAAAAGTACCAGAAAACATTTTTTAATGTAGCATGCGATTATCGCAATGCCAAACATAGCTTCCTTTCAGCTCTTTTTGGGACTCATGAGCACGAAGGTGAGATTCATCACAGCGGATTTACCAAAGAATCACTAAAAGATCTATTACATCAATGTGGTTTTAAAGTCGAAGAAATAAAAGCAGTTGTCGAACAGCATGATGTTGGCTGTATTATTATTAAGGCTAGTAAAATTAGCGTTTAACCATTTTCCAAACATAAGGGTTTTTATTAAGGATATAAAAATCGAACCAACCCAATAATCTTCCCATTACTTCATAACTAACTAATTTACTAAGACATAAAACATCTTGTGGGTGAGATACAAAATATTCAATTATGGCATTGAAATCATTTTGCAATTTCATGGTTGAAACTTGATAATTATACTTTTGAGTAATCCATTTATGTCCCGCGTAAACTCTTCGTCTTTGAGTGAGAAAATCATTTAAGTTTAATGGGACTTTGTTATAAACAATTGCTCTGGGAGCATAAACCACTTGATATCCGATTAATTTAAGCAAAACTTCGATAGTTGCTTCATCGACTGCTGATTGTTTGGGAATAGCTTTAATAACTTTACGGAAAGCTACTGTCTCGCCACACTTAGGATGCTGCATTGATATAATATGGTGTAGTTTCCAAAGCAGAGCAATTTCTTTGCCGATTTTACTCTGGACTATATTAGTAGGTACAGGATGCGCTCCTACCATACCAACTTTATCATCCAAAAAAGGCAATGCGATTTCTTCAATTGCTTTAGAATGAAGCCTAATATCAGCACCCGTAACTACCACTACATTTCCTTTAGTTTTGGTTAAAAAAAGGTTAATGGCGTCAGATTTACCCTGGCGATTAAATTGTTCAATTAATTGAATCCGCTTATCTTTTTTACTAAAATTGCGCACAATGCTGTTAGTTTTATCCCAGCTCCCAGAAGATACAACTAAAATCTCTTTAATTATAATTTGATCTGTTTTTTGTTTTAATACCGAATCCAAAGCTTTAGTTATGGCATTTTCCTCGTTATAAGCAAATATACCAATAGATACAGGGATTTGTTTCATATTAATTAGTGGGAGGCTTATTTATCTTAGCAGACTGTGTGGCGTTTACTAGATATAATTCTACCCATTTACCGTTTTGTTCAAAATATGCTAGGGGAACTACCACAATTTGTTGAAGTAAAATACTACAATTAATTTGAACTGGGGAATATGGATGATAGATAATAATTTGTTGCCAATTAGTGTTAAGTTGGAATTGAGGGCATTGGGAAAAATTTAATTCTTTATTTACATATCCTTGATAAGGTTGAGTTAGTTGATAGCTTTCTGGAAAACCTCCATAAAAATGAGCCAGCGGAAATTTAGTTTGAGAAAATTGACTCATTTGTTGTCCAATTTTTATCATATCTTGATAAGATAAATCTTCACTTGGTTTAAAGAGATAATTACGACTTACTGAAAGTTTAGGATGCCAGAATTGAAAAAATAAAAATGGAATTATTAACGAAATTATAATGAATTTATTTTCAATTTTATAAAATTGAAAAACTAAGAATAAAGTATAAATACAAACACCATAATATAATGGATAAAGAAAAATTCCATAACGGGCACCATATTCGCCGGTTGTCACAAAAGGGAATAAAGAAATTAATAAAAGAATGACGGGTAGATATATAGCTTTAAGCTTTTTTGACAATTTTTTAATTATTATTATTGTTATACTAAGTAAAAAGATAACAGTAACTAATAGTCTACCTTGTTCTAAAAATAAATTATTACTGACAAAAATTATAGCTTTTAAAAAAGCGCTTAGAGTATGGGGTGAATTAGTTAGTCTGTTGGGTCTGGCAATCCACCAATTTTCAATCTGATAATGGTAGATTAACCACAGCCCAAAAGAAATAAAAGGCGTGAGCAAATAATAAATCTGTTTATATTGTTTTTTCCAAAGCTGCCAGACAACTAATCCGCCTACTATTCCAAGCGCTGGTAGTTTGATTAAAGCTGCCAAAGATAAAAAAATTATTGACAGTATATATTTTTTATTGACCCACAAACTTAAACCAAGCATCGTCAATGCTGCCATAGGCAGATCAATATAAATTAAACCATATTCTGCGATTACTACTGGAGTGGTAGCACAAATAATAGTAGTTACTATAGCAATAGGTAGATTAAATAATTTTTTAGCTAAGTAATAAATTGAGATTAGGTAAATAGGCAGAAATGGGAACATTAAAAGATGAGATACTAGTTGAGATTGGCCAAACAATTTCCACATCAAAGCAAGTAAGCCAATTAACAGTGGTGGGTGGGCAAAATCAGAGTCTGGGACGATTAGTGGATTAAAATTATTATTCAATAAAGTCCGGGCAGAGTTGATCACAAATCCAGCGCTATCCCAATGATAAGGCAAATTTTGGGTGGGAAACCAAACAATTAAACTAAAAATAATAATAGATATAATAATAAAAAGATTAATTTGGGTGGTTTTTAGCCATGACATATCATAAAAATACCAAAAAAACAGAAAATAAGAAAGCGGGAAGTAAACTCAGCTTTGCTAATCACAAGTAAGTGCGTCTTTTAGCATTTCTAAATGATCAGCAATAAAGGTAATCATTTGAGAACGATTGGTCGCCTCTGATAATATTCCAGCAATTACGTAATCACCGATAATATCATCAACCCATTTAGCAACATCATTAGGATCTCTTTCTAGATGGAATAAAATTGTCTCATCAGTAGCTTCTTCCAATTTATGTTTTAAGTTCTCCAGGCTATTACAAGATTTTCCATCTACAAAGTAAAAAGGATACTCAACTGTAGAAAGCCATCTTTGAGCTACATATTTGGGCAAACTAAGACTTCTCATCATTTGTCTTTCCAAAGCTACAATCATGCCCCAGCGATGAGTAGTCTTCCTCATTTCGGCGGCCAGTTTTTCATCTCCAACTTTTTTTTCTATCCATTGAGCAATTTCGTTTTTATTTTCGTTAACGTGCTGAGCAATAATATCCTCGCGAATAATTCTAAGAGCCTGTTTTAATTCCCATAGATTATTAATAACCACACCATTTTTGAAAGTAAAAGCATTTTGGCTTGGAATGACTCTAGCTTGCCATTTAGGTGCTAAATAACGTTCGTTTGGAAAGTAAAACATAAGGCGGCTGCTAAAAGCAGTTTATATGATATTTATAAAACAACTACATCTATAATGAACAATTTTTATTCTGTTGTAAAGAGGGAAAAGCTGGTTGACGAATACTAGCTTAGCCATTATTATCCTAGATAGCATACATATAGGTTACTATCACAAAATATGGAATATAAAAAAATAAAAAAGAGACAATCTTCTAGAGGCAAAATAAAATCTCTAAATGTGCAAACAACGGAAATTGGCATAAATAAATCTATAAAAGATACTTTACAAGCAAAGATTATTATCCCTAGATTGGTTTGGTTAATATCTGGTTTGGTTAGTCTAATCTTTTTTGGATTATTTATTTACAGTGCAAGTGGAGAGCATACTGGTTATGCCTATTCTGATGAGCTAATGGCAACAGCTTATAACTTAGGACTATCCAGACCTCCTGGTCAAATTTTTTATACTCTTTTGTTACATTTTATTTTGAATTTACCACTACCGGTAGCGATTGCTATGCGTGGGCATATTTTAAGTGCTTTAATGCAATCTCTTAGTTTGGGATTATTTGTCGTTAGTGTTTGGTTATTAATTGAAAAATTAAAACAAGTTAAATCCAGTTATGCGGATTTTAATACCGGATTTAAATTATCAAGTTTAACAGTAAGTGTTTTTAGTATTGTACTATTGGGTAGTACACCGCTTATATGGATATATGGATCATTAGCTGAAGTGCCAGCCTTTATTAATTTGTTAATTGCAATCTTAGTTTATTTATCATTTAAGATCATGTTTTCACAAGTTAATGATAAATATGTTTATTATTTGTTGACTACGTTTGTTATTTTGTTAGTTAATTGGCCACAGGCTATTCTCTTATTACCTTATATAATTATTACAGTAAAAAATAATAATAAAAAAATTGATTCTGCCAGGGCAATAAAATACTCACTTCTGGTTTTAATTTCACTGGGAATTTCTTTAGGGACTTTTATATTATTAGCCAATTCAGGAAATAATCTAAGCTGGTATGTGCAACCAGGAATTTCCGGTATATGGAATTACTTATCCAGCAATAATTTTAATGAAAATGTAATTTGGCGATTATTTGGTACTCATATATTAGATATAATTCCAGCCTATATTCAAAATCTTTTGAATTATTTAGGTTGGTTTTTGATTTTTTTAATATTAATAGGTACTCGTTTTATTTTCATCATCAGTAAAAAAATATTTTTGATGGTATTACTACTTTTTGGGATTGGATGTATAACTTATCCAATTTTACTTTCCTGGTCGGCCGATCAATTAACACAAGTAATTATATTACGCCAATACGCTATGGTGTGGATTTTATTTACAATTCCACTTTCGGTTGGTTTATGGATACTATACATAAGATTAACTAAAGCATTATTAATCTTAAGCCCTAAAGTGAAAACCATTCGATATGGGTTGCTAATCACGATTTTACTAATCTGTATTTTTAAAATATATCCTTTAGTAAATGAAATCAACTTTTCGCAATTAAATACTTTTACCGATATTCACAAACAAATCTTAAGTTCAGTTTCTGATAATGCTTTACTTATTTGTAAGGATGATATTAGCTGTAGCTCTTTATTATTTGATCAACAAGTTTTAGGTATGAAAAAAGATGTAACTATAGTACCAACCCAATATTTGCTGGCAAAAAAAAGTTTGGAGAATAAAAAACTAAACGGGTTTAACTATAAATATAATCCATATATTATTTTTGACTATGTAACTTGGAATATTAATAAAAAACCAGTTTATATGGCAGGGGCGACTCAGGTATTACATGATATTTTAGGAATGCCATATGGATTTACCTACTATATTCCGATAGGTTACGTGGGAGAATTAACAAGGAAACTACCAATGCAACTTCCAAATATTAATACAAGTTCTAGTAAAACCATGATTAACTCCAATTTTTATCCTAACGATCCAATGTTTAATTTTCAAAAAGATCTTGTGGCTCAATATCATATTTTTAATGCTTTAATTTATGAAAAAATTGGCCTAAGAGACTTGGCAAGGAATGAACTAAATATGGGCACAAATTTACTTTACGATATACAAGACTCTGTGGATGAAAAGATAGAAAGTTACCGCTTGGGAATTGAGTCTATGGACTATTTAAGTAGTTGGGTTTTAGGATCTCATAGTCAACCATTAGAAGAAGTGATAGAAAACACTAAAAAAGCAATTGAATTAAAAAAACTTAATAATGCCTATGTAGGAGCAATTGGAGCTGTAAATTTAAGCGCCACAAACATAGATGCACGATTATTACTAGCCAATGTTTATGAACTTAGAAAACAATATGACTCAGCATTGTTAGAATATCGCAATGTTTTGGTGGTAGATCCTGAAAACGAAGTTGCTAAAGAAAAAATTAAAACCCTTGATAGTAAATAAACTCCCAATTATAGTGTAGCAATGAATCAAACGAAACCCTCACTAGTCTTAAAAGTTGGTTTGTGTATTTTAATAATTACACTCGGTGTATATATTTTTAGTGCTTGTAGACATAACCCAGGTTATGCTGATTCCGATGAGATGATTACTATTGGGTATCTTTTGGGAGCTGCTCACCCTTCTGGTTATCCGCTGCAAATTTGGCTAACCAAACTATTTACCATGCTTCCCATCCCTGGAACGATAGCTTTCAGAGCTAATCTCATGAATAGTGTTTTACATTCTTTAACTGTATTTTTTATATATTTATCTGGAATTTTACTAATTAAATTATTTACCAAAAATAGTGAAAAGGAAAAAAACCTAGATTCTCATTTGGGAATTATTATCTCTGCCATAGGAGCTTTATTACTTGCCTTTTCTGGATTATTTTGGATGTATTCTGGAGTTGCTGAAGTGAATGCTCTAAATGACTTTTTTGCTGCTTTAACAATATTAGTAAGTTTACGTTGGTATTTATTAGTTAGCACTCATCAACAATACGGAAAAGGTGAATACAAGTGGTTTATATTAACATGGTGTTTAGCAGGGCTTGGAATGACTCATGTACATACTTATATTTTGTTATATCCAGGCTTAGGGATAATGCTTTTGTATGGACTGATCAAATATAGCCGTTTTAAGTTATATGGTTGGGTGCGATTACTAATACCACTTATTCTTTTTGTATCATGTTTTATTATTCCTAACTTAACCCTATTTTATCTAAATGGGAAACAAGAAAATGTTTCATGGTATTTTGAGCAAAGTATTAATGGTTGGTATGGGCATTTGATTCGCAAAGTTTATTCTGGCTATATACCAGAAAAGGACTTACATGTTAACTCCTATATTGCCAAAATAGATTTTGAACGCTATGTAAAGGCCTTTCCTTTTTATTGGGAATTTATGGTTGAGCATTTTTCTATTTTTGGAGTATTGTTTGGACTGTTTGGTATGTGTTGGATATGGTTGAAACGCAAAGATTTGGCTTTGATATTAAGTACCCTAGTTTTTGTATCAGGATTATTTATTGCAGTTTATATGGGCGTACCTGACAAAACAGCTGCCAGTTTGGAATATAGAAGCTTAATCGGAATTTCTCAAAGACAATATTTGATTGGAGAAACGGTTTGGGGTTTGGCAATAATAATTGGGATATGGGGGGCCATAAGTATGCTTAATGAATATATTCATAAAAATTATAAGCGTTATCTAAAAAGCTCTTTAATAATTTTAGGATTGATATTAGTTCTTTACCAATTTAGTTATAATTTCAAAATGGGGTATGAAGCAAATAATACCCATGCATGGGATTATGCTCAGGCAGTGCTTAAACCCTTACCTAAAGATGCTGTATTGATGTGTTTTGCTGATTTTTCTTGTTTTTCACTGATGTATGCTCAAGAAGTAGAGGGCTTAAGAACTGATGTTAAACTGGTTAGTAAAAATTTATACATTAAAGGTTATTGGCTTAGAAAAAATCCAGAGTTAAGAGGTCTTGAAGATACGGATAATCCATATTTTTCCGCCGATATCGTATCTTGGAATCTTTTTAATAAACATCGGGTTTTTACCACTGATTCAGTGGGGTATTATGTAAGCTACATTGGACTTGAAGGGAACCCTTTTTTTATTATTCCAAACGGTTATACATTTGAAATAGTAAAAAAAATACCCGATCAGATTCCCAGTTTTGATTATCCAGTTACGGAGAAACTACTCACATATAATAGACCCGCAAAAGATTACTGGTTTGCTGGTCAAAGAGATTATTTCTCCAACTATCATACAATAAATTCTTTGGTCTATAGCTATTTAGGTCTTAAAACTGATGCTATGAAAACACTCAAACTGGCATTAGCACTTACTCCTGATTATCAATCGGCCTTAGGAATATATCAGGATTTACCAGGATACACAGGAAATCCTAATTATAGACTAGGCCAAGAAAGCTCTCCGTCTGCTTATTATTTAGAACAAGGAAAATTATTATTAAATGATAAACAATATGATCCAGCTTATAAGGTGCTACAAAAAGCTACCTTTCTTGATCCAACAGATATTGAATCTCGAAGTTTAATGGCAGATTTATTAACTATTGGAAAGTATTATACTGCAGCCAGAATGGAGTATAAAAATATTTTACGTTTTCATCCAGACAACGCTGATATTAAAAATAAATTAGATTTATTACCAAAATAAACCAATATTGTATTAATAGAATCTTAGTCAATTTTATCTGGGAAAGTTTGTAAAATTGTATCGTTATATTTGTCCATAACCATTTTTTTAACACCCCTAAAATCACTTAGCCATAAACGATTATAAGTCCCTGGATTTTCATTTACAGTTTCTTCAATCAAAAATTGTTTATCTTTCCATGGGTAGAATTTGGGTTGTTGCAGTTCTGATGCAATTTCCAAAGGGGCTCTAGCAGTCTCCTTTTTAGTATTAGTATCTATCATATGCCAATACCCATCAGTTGTTAATAAATATATACTCTGATCAACCATTGTTGCAGTGCTAATTTGAGTATTATCAAATTGATAATACTTTTGTGGATTTTCAGGGTCTTTAATTGTGTAGAGCTGTAAAGTATCTTCATTAATTAAAAAAAGACCATTTGAATCTGGCGACCAAAAAACTAAATGCCGATCTGTCATGTTGATACTTGCAGAAAATTGTAGGATTAATTTTCCAGACACATCAGTAATAAGGAATTTAGGATTTTTAGATTGACCAAACCCAGACACAAGAACAATTTTGGTTTTGTCAGGAGAAATTTTAAATACGTTTCCGTAGGGATATGGTATTTCAATTTTTTGTTGATCAAAGCTATCTAAGTCAGTTTGTAAAAAAGTATTACCTTTATTAATAATACAAAGTAAAGTGTCTTGATCTGGAAAGAATTCTAAATAAGGATAAGTATTAAGAAAATCATCTGCTGGCTGAATCACCTTAGTTTTTAATGTTTTTATGTTTAGTGCTACGACTCCGCGAAGTGGAGAATACCACGCTATCCATTGTTTACTAGGACTTATTAGAAAAGTATCCAGATTACCATTAATCGGTTTTTCACTTGCATCAAAGCCGTATAGAGCATAGGGTTTGGGATATTGCGGATCAACAAGATATAGGGTATTACCATTTTTTACTGCCAAAAGCCGATCAGCTTTTAAGATATCATTAAGAGTAGGGTCTAGTGATTGTGTATCAGCTAGCTTATCTTGTTCTTTATTACTAAAGTTGGAAATATCAAATTTCGGAGTACAAGCTGGTAATAAAAATACAATTAAAATAATTAAATAAATTGGCCTCATAATTATATTATATACGTTATGGTTTGCATAATATTATCTATTTTGGCTTTATTTGCTCAATTGTTTCTTTTGCCTTATTTTTATCTTTTGGATTAACTTCTTCTAAAATATGTTGAACTGATTTTTCAAATTCCTGTTCAAACCTATCTTTACCAGTTTTCTCTTCGACAATATCCATTTTTGATTCTAGAGCTGATAACTCACCCGATATCAATTCATTTATATATTCTGATTTTAATTTTGCAGTTCGTGAGTTCATCATCATACGCCATAAAATAATTGCTAATATAATTAAAAATGTAATTGTAGACAAAAAATTAACTAACACTACTGTTTTATCTGCATCTGATTTTCCTGGAATCAATAAGTCTCTAAGGCTTTGAATAGCCTTAACTTCACCACTTTCAGTTGCTGCTTCAACATTAAGCATATCTGCTAGAATTTTAGGTTTTTTGGACGGTCTTGGGGTCATATCTGGTGGAGGTGGAGGAACAGTATTATCTAGTTCAACTGCTTCTAATTGGGAAGTGTTAGAGCCAACTGTTGAAGAACTTCCGGAAGATCTGGTAGTTGGATTCCATTGCTGAAAAGTAACATCGCTAAAAAGAGTACTAGTAGTAACTACCGCTGAAGAAGTTGGCGCTGGGGTAGCAGATACTGTTACTTCCAAACTAATAATAGTGACAGTATGAATATCTGAGGCTCCAGGGGTAATACTATCCCCATTAAGATATAAATTAGGCTCAGAAAAAGAAAAAGTGGTGGAACCCAATTTAATAGGTTTTAGGGTAAAGGCTAAGATTAACGCTTCGCTTGAGTTAACTCCTGCACCAGTTATGCCACAGCTCATTAATAATTTACCATTATAAAAATAAGGAGTAACTCTAGAAAGTGATTCTCCTGGAGGAACTGAATCCATTGCTGACCACATACTACAGACAGAATTTTGCGTGTTAATTTGAATAGAATTAAAATAATCTGTATCATAATCCATGGCTACCTGAAAAGCTCCAATTGATTGATCTGCAGTGTCCATCCTGAGATACCAAGTATGATTGTCTCCTCCAATAGAACTATCTCCATCAATATAAAAATATGGGTTAAGTGCAAAAACGGGCTCTACACAAAACACGAATAAAAGAATAAGAGATAAAAATTTGTAAACAATTCGTATTAGTTTATAAAAAGTCATTAGTTTTATTATGTCTGGTATTTGAGGGAAATTCAACAGTTTAGTGAATTAAATGTTATTGAGGATAGTTAGGGTATGAGAAACTGGTTTAGAAAAAATATTTGTTCCCTTACCATCACTAACCAAAATCATACTTTCGTTGCTAATATTTAAGGAAGTTTGAGTAATTAATTTGGGTAAAAATTGAACACTAGCAATAACGTTTTCCCCCTTAAATCCTGGATGCGGAGCGCCACATTGAATAGAAAGAGTACCTAAGTTATTATTAAATCGATTCTCTGGGTAAAACTGACAAAAAGACTGTGTAGTATCTATTTTAATAATCTCCAATACTTTCGGGTCAAACGTAACTTGGAGTGAAACAGCATTTACTGACTGATCATTTGAGTTAGACATAAAATTTAGGGTAATGGGGATATTAACACTAGCATCATTTGGTCCAGTAATTGAAAAAATACCAGGCTTATAATCTCGTTGTATTTTATTTTTGACCTGTTCATTATTTTTTGAATTGTAAAAAAGATAAGCAGATGTAATGACGATAGAAAGAAAAAATAATAAAACAATAATAATTAAAGTATCTTTATTCATATTAATCCAAGAATTTGAAAGAATTTAACATTATATCAACCCGTTTTACATCATCGTCTGAAAGATTTTTGCTATAAGTGGCGTACCAGATGTCATATATATAATCGTTTAACTTAACAATATATCTATCTCCGGGAAACTCTGTAATATCCTCCAGTTCTAGGAATAGGGCAGGCTCATCTCTAAAAGTTGTTTTTTTAACATTATAATTAAGATTATTAGCTTTAACTGACTTCCAATATTCGTCTATATCAAAAGCAGTTTCATAAATTTGTATTTTGAAAATATATCCGTTTTTTCTTAAAAAAGTTAAAGAACTTTCGGTCTTAACTACATTAACTGTGTTTTGGGGATAGTTAACTTCAATTCCAACAGTTGGATCCTTAAAAGTATCCCAAATGGTTTGAGAATAGGGGATATCAGCTTGAGATTGTGCATACTTATCATCGCTTGCACCTTTTACTTGAGGAACACTTTCTGTTTTTTCAGAATCGTTACTATTTTCTTCATTTGACTCGTTTATTTTTTTTTCCTCCTGCGGTAGTGCACTTGGAGCTGGAGTTTTTGCATCACTTGGCATATATTGTTGAATCAGTTGAGTACTAACTTCTGGTTTTTTATTAAACGTATACCAAGCAAATCCCCCAATAATTCCCATAATTATGAGAGTGGTAAAAAGAATTGCTATTGGTTTTGGAATTTTACGTTTTGGTTTTTGGTTTTGATCACTAACTTTATCAGCAACAATTGGTTTAGTATTCTGGCTTGTTATAGCGACAGACTCCACTGATGGGATAGTAGTGTTTTGCTTATCTGTCTGCTTAATATCTTTTTCAGGTAACTCATTTTTACTAGTATTATCAGATGGATTAGTTGCCGAATTACCGGCTAATAGTTTAACTTGTTCAGTTAGAGTAGGTTTAATTGCCTGTTGATCAGTGCTATTAGTAACATTAGGTTGCAATACTGGAGTTATGGAGGTGTCAAACGAATCACTTTCTAATAGTTGATTCATGGATTGAGTAATATTCTGCAATTCCTTAGAAATCGTAAAGAATTTATTTTCTCTAATTGGCTGTTGGTATTCAATTTCCTTTTTAAGAACATGAATAGTCTTTTCCATTTTCTCTTTCTCTTTGTCAAACTGTTCTTTGATCGTTTTGATTTCTTCACTTATTTCCTGGTCTTTATCTACGCTCTTTTCCATACCTTTTTCTAATTTATTTAAGTCTTCAGATATATCATGCGAATTAAAATCAAGATTGTCATCTTCAGTGTGTTCTGGCAAATCATACACCTGATCGCTAATTTGCGTATTATTTTCTGATTTTGGTGAGTTATCATCTAGTGAAATAATTGGATTTGAAATATTTATTTTAGGGGTTGTTTTTACATCATTATTTGGCTTTAATTTATTATTAACTTCATTATTATGATATGGAACTGATACTGTGGGATATTGATCATTTGATGATATTTGTTGTCTAGAAATAGATCGTTTAGGAGTATGAAAATTAACTGCATTTGTAGTTGTCGTCGACGATTTAAGCCGTTTAAGAGGTCTATAGAAACTTCTGGTATTTTTTACTCTACTTGAACTCGCAAGAAATTTTTTAGTTCTGGCCATGTATTTTATTCAAAACAATATATTAAATAGCTTAGCAATTTTGATAAGGCATTACAATCATCATTGTAGGGGAAAACTAGCAGGTAGTACAAGTGGATGATAATATTAAAATTTATGGATAAATTTAAGTTCCCCAGTAATACATCATTACTGAAAAATCGACTAAGTTAACTGATTCATCCTCATTAATATCAGATATCTGATTTGTACTTCCCCAATAATACATTAAAATAGAAAAATCAACTAAATTAATCGAATCATCGCAATTAAGATCTCCTCTAGATATATCACATAAAGGATTAGTGCCACCTTCTTGACTAGAAATAACGGTGAATTGCAGGGCGTTTGAAAATAGGCTCTGTGATCCTGTACCGTTTTGAACTAAAGAATATATATGATAATCACCCGGAATATATTCATCCGTATTGTCAATAGTATAGCTCCATAAACCAGTTGCACTAGAGGTAGCATAATAAGTTCTAAGGTGTGGTTCAGTAAAAATACTTAGATTACCATTAGTTATAGCTGAACCATTTGATACCAATAAATCACCCTGATTAATAGAAGTGTTACTGAGTTCAATAGTTGGGGAAAGTAATAAATTTGAAATACTTGTTTCTTGATAAATTGGTGTAACTGCAGAAACGTCTAAAAGAGAAGTTGTTCTGTTTGAAGCGTCAACACCATATAATGTAAAAGTATGACTACCAGGGAAAATACCAGTTAAATATTTAGAAAATAAACCGGCTATTCCTGCTGTATCAGTGCCGATAACAGTACCATTTTCAGTTATAGTAATAAAAGTTCCTGGTGCACTGTATCCTGATATTCTAACAGATGCATATGGGGGAGAGATAGTTGCGGTAACTGCTATCTGTCCTGAAGTTTTAGTCATATAAACAGTTCCAACGTTTTTAATTAAATTCCCTTCCTCATCTTCAGTAATTGTAATTACCACTTTTAACCAAAAGTCATTAACAGGATTATCAGCAGTAATGCCTTTAAGAGTAATTGTATGACCTGGTAAAACACTAACTCCAGTTATTTTAATGTTTTGCCCGCTAACAGTTGCAGTTGGGATACCCGTAAATGATCCCTGTACTAATATATTACTTTGGATATTACTAAAATTGTCCATTCCAACGATAATATAATCTGAAGGATAAATTTGTGTAGCATTACGTGGTATGGTAAAAGTAATTTCGTGTTCTACGTGACCTGCTCCAACGGTTAAGCTAGAAACCACATCACTTAAAGATGCAAGGTTTCCAGCCGCACTAATGTTTTGGGTTTTTAACTTTAGTAATCCAAAATATGAAAAAAAGCTTAGTAAAAAGAAACTAATTATAATTTTATTTAAGGCAGTTAAAGGCATAATAATAGCCAATACAATTACATCTCCCCCAACAAAAAGGATTATTATGATTGTAACAAAAAGCGTAGAACTAATGCATCGGAATTATATATAGATTACCCTCTAAAGATAACTTGAAGAACTTTCCCAATACGTTTGCGTCCGAAAAATAATGTGCTAATAAACCCAATTAATCCAAATAGACCTATTCCAATAATTATTAATATCAGCTTTGGAACAACAGTAAATCTTACACTAGCAGTTAAAGGTAATTTATTTTGACCATAAGTAGCAATTAGGGTAGCAGTATAGTTACCTAAAATATTGTTTTTAGTCCAATTGGTATCCATTTTTCTGGTTGCTCCTGGCAAAACATTTCTACCTTCTAATGGAACTTCATCGACTTTTTTCCCGAATATATCTGTTATTACGATGGTTCCCTGAGGACTTATGTGAGTATTGCCTTCATTCTTTAGGCGTAACATAAAATCTACTGGTCCCTTTTCTAGATATTTTGGAGTAGAAAATTCTTCAATAACTGCGTTTTCTGTAACATTACCAGAAACTCTTAATAAGATTAAGGATCCTACTCTGTGGGCAACTTGTGCTCCACCACCCTCAAGCTGAGCATCATCTCCAGCTTGGAATAGTATAGATGCATAATGTCCACCGGGTTCGGCATTTTTAGGTATATTAATAATAAAATTTATAGATTTTTCTTCTTTGGGCTGAAAGATTAGATCCTTACTTGAAGTTTCTATCCACTTAGCTAGGGAAAATGAGCTAACTGTGTCTCCTTCTTCTAAAATAACTTGTCCCTCTTCTCCAGTAGTCGTAAAATCCTCAACAACTACTGAATATGTTACTGCTTGATCAGATTCATTACGGACTCTAATTTTTTCGTTAATAGTATCTCCTGGATTACCAAACAATTCAAACTTTGGAGGAATAATAGTTAAGGCAGCAAAACCCTGTGCATTAATTCGTTGAGTTTTTAATGTAAGAACAAACGCAGATATTAAAAATAAAATAATGAAGGAAATGAGGCAGTTTCCGAATAGATTTTTTCTTCTGTTGATACTCATAGTATATCTGATATTATCTCAGGCATTGCCTTTTTGTCAAATAGATATTCTTTTTATGATATGCATTATCTATGGTTTTGTCCATAGACTATTTCTTTGGTATCTTACCTCAGATAGTTAATTTATTGAATACGTATCGGTTGTAGCTGAATTCTAACTTCAAATGCACCAGTTTGTAATTTTAGTAAAGACCTCAGC
>CAYXFC010000003.1:0-20733 GCA_964464155.1 uncultured Pseudomonadales bacterium | reverse complement strand
TTGGCAATTTCGTAATTCACGTTGATTTAGAACTTAGAATATAGAGTATAGAATTAACAGTTAAGAATCAAGGCGTTTTTTGCTACACTTGCTAAGTTATTTACTAATATTGTAAGTTCTGATTAAATCAGAAATAAATTGTTTTATGAACAAAAAAATTATTTATAGCGTGATTGCATTATTAATATTGGGAGGGTTTGCTAATATGAATAAACCACAACCTATTCGCCAAGCAGAAACATTAAATCAGTATTCTGCAGCTACTAATTCAACCAATCAGAAAGAAAGTAATATGACTAAACCCACTATGCAAATTGACCAGACGAAAAAATATCAAGCCATTTTAAAAACAGATAAAGGCAATATTGTGATTGATTTGTTTGCCGACAAAACACCAATAACAGTTAACAATTTTGTTTATCTAACAAGAGAAAATTTCTATACTAACACAATATTTCATCGAACCATTCCTGGTTTTATGATTCAAGGTGGTGATCCTACAGGAACAGGGAGAGGAGGTCCTGGCTATAAATTTGAAGACGAATCGTTTAGTGGAGAATATTCCAGAGGAACTATTGCTATGGCTAATGCTGGACCAAATACTAACGGTTCCCAGTTTTTTATTATGCACCAAGACACTGATCTGCCCCTAAATTATGTGATTTTTGGTAAGGTAATCGAAGGTCTTGATGTAGTTGATGCTATAGCCACTGCTCCAACAAATCCCGGAGGAGAAGGTTCAACACCAGTAAATCCGGTTAAAATTGAATCAGTTGAAATTAATGAGCAATAAAATAAAATTTTATAACCGTCAGGGTGAAATTGCGGCTAAACCAGCTAATATAAAAATTGAGCCTAGATTGTCAGTATATGGCATAGCAATTGTAAACAATGAGATATTGATGGTCACACCAGTTTGGAATAAAAAATGGGAATTACCCGGAGGCAAAATAGAAAAAAAAGAGAGTGAAGACATTGCATTAGCCAGAGAGTATTACGAGGAAACTGGTTATAAAATCAGAAACATGGATAAAAATCCAATAAGAGAAGTTGAGTCATACTTTTATCATGAGGGTAAAGATAAATACTTTAAATCGATGCGTAAATATTATGCAATTACAGACCTTTTACATGATAAAAATAGTAAATATGATCAAAAAGAAATTAAAAAATGCGCTTGGGTTGATATATTTTCTCTCAAAAGCAAAAACTGCCATAAAGACTCTTTAAACATAATTAAATCATTTATCAAACAAATTATTGGCAAAGAATAAATGAAAGTTGTTATTGCATCCACCAATCCGGCTAAAATCGAAGCAGTAAAAATTGCTTTTGAAGATATTTATAGAAATATAAAATTTGAATTTATTTCCTTTAATGCTAAATCAAGTGTTTCTAGACAGCCTATCGGACAAGAAACTTTAAAGGGTGCCACTAACCGAGCAAATGACGCTTATTGCAAAATTCCCAACGCCAATTTTTGGGTTGGCATAGAGGGTGGAATAGAAAAAAATGGGAATGAATATGAAGTTTTTGCATGGATTGTAGTTAAAACTAAAGACAGAATTAGCAGAGGTAAAACCGGAACTTTTGTCTTACCTGCTAAAGTGGGAAACTTAATTGATCAGGGAATGGAATTGGGAGAAGCTGATGATATCGTTTTTGGACTGAAAGATAGTAAAAAAAGTATCGGCGCAGTAGGTATTTTAACTCATGGTAAGATTACCAGAGCCTTATACTATACTGAGGCAGTAAAACTGGCATTAATTCCGTTTATAAATAAGGAATATTATGAATGAAAAAGAAACTCCAAGAGAACTAACACCCACTGAGATGTTTATGGCTGAGATAATTAATAAGAGTGTTGAGGGGAAATCAGGCCATAAGAGATTAGGTAAACCACGACCACCTAGAAAAAATAAACCAGAAATCACTGAAAATCCTGGTAATTTAGTAGAAGAATAATATGTTTGGCACACTACGTTTAATCTTAGCTTTTTTAGTAGTCATGTCTCACGCTGAAATTTACCTAAAAGTGCCAAGTTTCTACTGGTTTTCACAAGGAACTGCGGCTTTAGTTGGCTTTTTCTTACTTTCTGGTTATTTAATGAAACTAATATTTATTCAAAAATATCAGAATAAATTAAATAATTGTGGTAAATTTTGGATAGATCGATGGTTACGTATTTTTCCGCATTACTATCTTTATTTAATAATTATTATTTTATGGATATTACTTAGCCACTTTAGTCAATTGAATTGGGAAATGTTACCTGTATTAGCACATATAACAGTTTTACCACTTAACTTTGTAAATCTATTGCAACTACAAATGTTAAAAGGTTGGGCTTATTGGGCGCTGATTATTCCTCAAGCGTGGACCTTAGCATCGGAGTTTCAATTTTATTTAATTCTCCCCTTTTTACTTCGCAGAAGATGGTTAGAAATTATTGCCTTGGTAATTAGTTTGGGAATCTTTGTCATGGCGTCTTTTGGGATACTGCCTACCGAAGCTTTTGGGTATAGATTGCTAGCTGGGAATTTATTTATATTTATTACCGGAAGTTTAATTTATGATATAAGACATAGTAAGAATGCAAAAATTAGTAAATATGTTGTTAGTACTGCATGGCTAGGTTTAGTTGTATTAGCAATAATTCTGAAAATAAGCGGCAATTTACAAGTACCTCTTAATGGACCAGTAATATTTGGATTTTTAATACTTGTTCCTATTATTTGGTTATTATCGGGCATTAAAAATAGAAGAAATTGGGATGATTTTTTTAGTATTTTGTCTTATGGAGTATTTCTCAATCATTATTGGCTTTTATGGGTTCTGGATTGGTTAAACATATATCCTCAACCAAATATGATAGAAAAATGGATACGATTTGGGATAGTTATTCCAATTTCATTATTATTATCATGGATTAGTTACAGTTTGATTGATAAAAGAATTACTCAATTTCGAAGACTTAAAAGAAATTAAAATATGAAAATACACAATCCTGATAAAAAAACATATGCTAAACCTGAAATTATTTTAGAGGAGAGTTTGGAGGTTCGTGCGGGATCATCTATGCAAAAAGCAATAGTAAACCTGCAAACAACAGACGGAAGACAAAGCCAAATGACTGTAGAAGAAGCTAGAAAAAGAGGTCTATTAAAATAAATATTATTTCGAAAAACTAATTAACAATACTCCGCCAGTCATAAGTAAAGCTCCCATAATTTTCATCCAGGTAAATTTTTCTCCCAGTATTATAAAAGCAAATATAATAGTTAAAACTAAGCTCATTTTATCAATAGGTGCGATTTTTGAAGCTTCACCCATTTGTAGAGCTTTAAAGTAAAATAACCATGAAAGTCCAGTAGCGATGCCAGATAATACTAAAAATAACATTGAGAGTTTGGAAATGCTACCAATTTGTTTATAAGTTCCTTGAAACAAAACTATTCCCCAGGCAAATAGTAAGATAACAATAGTTCTAATAGCCGTGGCTAAGTTAGAGTTAACATCTTTGATGCCAATTTTGGCTAAAATTGCGGTAAAGGCAGCAAAAATGGCAGAAAGAATAGCGAAAAGATAAGCTGATGGCATAAAACTAATAACTTATAACTAATAACTTATAACATACTTAATGTACAAGATTTTCTTGAGTTTGATAATCATGAGATATTTTATGTAAATTTTTTAGCATTCTTTCCTTTTGCTCTCCTTCTACAAAATGCGGTTGGCCATAGTCATCAATTTGTATCGGTGAATATTCAACGTCAACTAGCTTTTTATTATAAAAAGTATATTTACCAACTACCCCCTCTCTGGTTTCTTGACTCCACATCTGATCAAAAATAAAATTACCGTGAGCGTACATTATCAATTTATCTTTATAAATTTCCAATGGTTGGATCCAGTGTGCATGATTACCGATAATTAAATCTGCCCCACTATCAATGGCTAAGTGAGCCAACCCTTTTTGTCTGTCTGTAATTTCGGTCGTATATTCATTTCCCCAGTGAAAAGAAACAATAACAATATCAGCAATTTTGTCAGCTGATGAAACTTGAGATTTAATAGTTTTATCATCAGCCCAATCTACACCGTCTTCCTCATGCCCTATTTCGTTATAGTTTAAAAAAACAAAAGATAAACCGTTTTTATTGATAGGTTTAATTTTAGCATTTTGGATACTTATAATGTCGTTTAATATAAGTAAATTGTTTGACTCATTAACTCCATCTATTTTGTAATTAGCATAATGATTGTTAGCAGTAGAGGCAATATCGACCCCCGCAAATTTAAGACCCTCAATATGGCTTGCATCAGCACAAAATATCATCCCTTCGTCTGTAACTGGACAATTTTTAATCAGTGGAGCTTCTAAATTAATTAGAGTAATATCAGCGGATTTAAGATAATCAGCTGTTTTTAGCCAGGGCCATTTCCAGTCTTGATATTTAACCGTTCTAGTATTAACTGATCTACCCATACCTACATCACCAGTTGCGATTAAAGTTACTTTATTTTGAGCTGATAAGGTAGCAACCCAGTTATGATCGGAAAAAATTTGATCAATACTATCTACAGCCTCAATTTTAATTTCATAATCATTAGTATTATTAGTTATACTAGCTGAGTTATCGTTTGGAATAATATTTTTTGGAGTTTTTAATACTAAATATATAACGTTCAAAATGAGGACTAAAAACAAACTTAATATCAGTAATATCTTTTTCATAGTTTATAAAATATATTATACCTTATAGAACTCACAGATATTTAATTTGGCCTGTTTTATAGTAAAAAGAAATTGAAGATTAGAGATTATATAATTTTTGCTTATATTCATTCATCATCCTTGTGGCGCTATATTGCAAAGCCATAGTCAAGGTCTTTTTCATCCGTTCTAACCAGGCTTGAGGAACACCATTTTCGTCTCTTTGATAAAACTTGGGTACAATATCGCTTTCTAGTAAATGATAAAAAGAACTGGAAAGATGATTGGGATCTAGATCCCAACCTATTCCATACCAATCAACTTCCTCGGTCCAACCATCTCTTACAGTACATTGAAGTACTCCATTTGCTGCAGCTTTCATTCCGGATGTACCCGATGCTTCCATGCCCTTGGTAGGAGTATTAAGCCAAACATCAGAACCTCTGACTAAATATTGGGCTACTTCCATATTATAATTGGGAATATATAAAACATATCCAGACAACTCATGCTGCATATGATGAATCATTTCCTGTAAAAACATTTTAGCCTGAGTATCTTTAGCATGAGCTTTACCTGAGATTAGGATTTGAACTGGATATTGGAGATTTGTAAGAATATTTTTAAGTCTATTAATATCATCAAATATTTCCTGAGGTCGTTTGTAACCAGCCATCCTACGAGCCCAAGATATTACCATGCGATTTTCGTCATAGGCAAAGCCAGTAGTTTTTTGGATATATTCGCGTAAATCTTTTTTATTCCTTTGGTGCACAGTCCATATACAATTACCGTCTTTGTCGCAGGCCCTCATCTCCTGATCTTGCCAGGTAGGAAAGTGGACGCCGTTGGTTATATGATGCCACTGATATTCGGGCCATTGTTTTTTGGATAGCTCGTAGTGTGGTAAAGAAACTCCAGAGGCTTTGCAACTTACATTAAGAGCAAAACGGGTCATGTTAAACTTTTCCGGGTTGTCTTCTATCCCCGGTTCTAAAAGTTTATCAATAGAAATTCCCATTTTTTCAGCATAATAAAGACCATAAGTTTTGAGAAGGTTTACATTATAGCTTTCATTGCCAGCTGCTACCAAAGTATGATTAGTATAAACAGTTTTGCTTTTTGCTTTATCTCTAGCCTC
Organism: uncultured Pseudomonadales bacterium; assembly: GCA_964464155.1. Lineage (GTDB taxonomy): Bacteria > Patescibacteriota > Microgenomatia > UBA1400 > UBA1449 > CAYLQQ01. The sequence continues at coordinate 14,874 of CAYXFC010000003.1, read as the reverse complement.
TTCGTAACTTAAGCCATGAGTGTCCATATAAGTTCGTATTAATTGCCAGTGTAAAAATGCTGGTCGACCTTCGTTAATATGATATAAATTGGGGTAAATATCCAAAGCATGTAACAATTTAACTCCCCCAATACCAAGGATTAACTGTTGTTTGAGAAGTGATTCTTCTGTACCGCTATATAGGGCATGAGTAATTACCCTTTCCTGTTTGAGGTTTTGATCTGTTTCGGTATCCAGCAAATATAAAGTAACCCCATTTTTAAGTGTTTTTTTCCAACATCTGGCCCATACATCAATGGTAGTTAAATGGACTTTGATAAATAGTGGCATGTCATCAACATATACATGTTCAAAACCTAGAGATAATGGATCTACATCCAAATCTTTTTCTTGTTGCATGCCATCTGAGGTAATTTCTTGAATAGCATTTTCTCCGCGATACATTAGACCTACTGCCACAAAGGGGAGCCCCTGATCAGCTGCTTCTTTGACTGTATCTCCAGCAAGTACTCCTAATCCTCCTGCATAAAGAGGTAAATGGGAATCAATACCAAATTCGGCGCAAAAATAAGCAATGGGGTTTTGGGCAGTATATTGGGACATGATTAATTTTCTATTATTATGTAAATAGTATAAATTAATATTGGAAGACTAGGAAGTGGAATTTAATTTACGTTTTTCTTTAGGAGATTTACCTCTTTTAAGTTCTTTATAAATACCTTTGTGAACTTTTCCGATAGGACAATAATTTTCATCTTCACAATTTAAGACCACGTCAATTTCATAACATAAGGCCGTGAAATTGGGATCATATAATAATCTTCCAAAGACAGCAGCGCTCTCAATTTTTGAATAAGAAAAAGTGTGAGGAAAACTCCCTTGGGCAATTGCAACCGAAAAATCATCAAGTTGTTCTTCTGTTAATCCAGAAAAAAAATGCTGTCTTAGTTTTACTAAACTTGCTTCGTCTAAATATTGACTAAAACCTAATAATACGTCAACTATAGCAGGACATATCTGTTTTCCCGCAAAACGGTCACGTATGAATGTCTCAGATTGTATTGCATCACTAGTTGCTTGGTCGGATGGTCTTAAGAATCCTTTTAATCTTTCCCCCATGAATGCATTATATCAAAACGTTTCAATTTCTTTGGCTTTATCTTCGTATCCTTTTTTGCCCAGCAAACCATACATATAATTTTTCCCCGCTTCAACTCCAGGTTGATCAAAGGCGTTGACGGCCAAAAGTTCTGCCAGATAAACTACAGATAATTCAAACATAGCGATTAATTCTCCCATTGTAGTTTCGTTCAATTTATCAATTTCAATATATGCCGATGGTCTGCCATTTTTGGCTAAACTGACGCGTGTTGCTAAACATTCAGCTCTAACAATATCGTTAAAATATTTTCCATCTAAATATTGAAGATCTTTGTCATCTTTGCTGAGTAACTTAATATCATGAGCATAATTAGTTGCTCCGATAAATAAGAAAGTAGAAAGCCACTTGCCTTGGTTATAAAATTGTACTTGAGAATGTTGATCTTTGGGGCCAACAGCTTTGATAGGTAGAATACCCTTACCGTCTTTTCCAAGCGATTCGGCCCAAAGCTGTCTAAACCAATTTCCAAATAACTCTAATCTAACTAAATATGGCATTAAAACTACTATGTCTATGTTATTAATTTGTTGATATTGATATTGCGATAAGGCAATTTGCCAGGCAATATTTTCTACAGGAGTTTGTTTTAAGATAGAATTAAAATAGGTATCAGCTGACTTAACTAGTTTTACAATATCTATACCCATAGATAAGGCTGGTAAAAGACCAACTGCCGAAAGGACAGAATAGCGCCCACCTACATCATCTGGGACAGGAAGCATAGCAACATTATTCTTTTTACCTTCGTTAAACATTATTCCCTGATTAGCATCAGTAATAAAGATAAAATGTTTGGTCCAATCATCTTTCAATCGTTTTCTAAATAGATTTTTGAAATAAAGGTAGCCGCAAGCTGGTTCAATGGTGCTACCTGATTTTGAAACCACTACAACCACAGTTTTTTCTATTTCAATCTTGGACGTAAGATCATAATACTGCCAAGGATCGGTGGTATCACCGCCAAATAAAACTTGCATTGGTGGATTTTCAATCTCTAAACTTTCCTGAAGCATCCTGGCGCCTAAATCAGATCCTCCGATACCTAAAACGATCATATATTTGGCCCATTTCTTTTGATCATAAATTGCTTGACACTTTTGGATTATATCTTCGTTTTTAACAATATTTACAAACCCATAGCTACCTTTTTTAGTATTTTCATTAATTTTTGCTAAAATATCCTTTTTGATTGTTAGGTCCTGAGGTTTTATACCATTAGAACCAATTTTTGTTGAGAAAAGCAGTGATGAATCTAGAGAAATAGACATAAATCATTAGTATGATTAAAAGTATGAGTATAGTAATAAAACAATACTACTTAACTTGTTAATTCATATTTAATTTTAATATACTGCTTCGTAATGTCTCACATCTTTAGTTGCTAAATCAATAGCCACTACATCTATTCGAGGTTGGAAATTTTTATATTGTGGATTTTTGAGTAAGAAAAATTGGGCAGCTTTTCTTAGATGACTAAGCTTTCCTTTGGTAATGGCTTCTTCGGGGTTTCCTAAATGATTGGATGTTCTAGTTTTTACTTCAACAAAAATTATTGTAATTCTATGACTAAAAATAAGATCTATTTCTCCAAGATTGCAGGAAAAGTTTGAATCTATAAAAGTAAAGCCTTTTTCCAACAAAAGTTTCTTGGCAATATCTTCGCCATCTTTCCCCAGTTTTTGGTTGTAGTTGCTAGATGAATTATTATTTTGAAGCGTTTTTTCCATTACTATCGTTTGTACCATAGTCACGTTTGACTTTCAAAGCTAGTCTACCAGTTCTTTCTCTAAGATAGGACAAATCTGCACGTTTGACTTTACCTTTGGTCATAACCTTTACTTCTTCGATAGCTGGGCTGTCAATCATCCAAATACGTTCCACTCCAATACCTTTACTAATTTTACGAACAGTAAAAGTTTTTTCACCCTTTTGGCCTCTTATTTTCATTACTAATCCTTCAAATGTTTGGGAACGTTTTTTACCACCTTCGATAATAGATTGTTTAACGCGGATAGTATCTCCGACCTGGAATTTGATATCGTTATAGTTTAGATATAGAGCCATAACATTAATTATTGCGAAGCGCCGAAAGGCGCTGTGGCAATCTCGTTTCGGATTGCTTTGTCGTTCCGCTTCACTTCTCGCAATGACATATTAGTAATTAACATTTAACCTAGGTATTATAGCAAAATAAAAATAAAATGCAGAGGGAAAAAGAAGCATGAAATTAATAATAATGGCAGAATAATAAGAAAAGGGTGATATTTTAATCTTACCTTTTATTTATCATTGACTCTATAAAGCCCAGAAAAATGGGATGAGGACTAAAAAGTCTGGAAATCAACTCGGGATGAAATTGAGTACCGACAAAAAATGGATGTAAATCTTGTTTAAGTTCTATGGCTTCAACTAACTGACCATCAGGAGATAATCCCGATAATACAAATCCAGCTTTTTCAAATTGTTCTTTATATTGATTATTAAATTCGTAGCGATGTCTATGTCTTTCTGAAACTATTTTTGTTTCTGGTAACCGGTTGTATTTTTGGTACAATTTTTCCAATAAGGTGCCTTCCTGAATTTTACAAGGCCAACCGCCCAAACGGATTGTCCCTCCATATTGTTTTTTCTCTAAATATTCTTTTTGGTTTTCCATAATATGGATTACGGGGTTAGGTGTCTTTTCATCAGCTTCTTGAGTATTGGCATCAGTTAGACCTAAAACGTTACGCGCAAATTCAACACTAGCCATCTGCATCCCAAAACAAAGTCCAAGATAAGGTATTTTATGTTCCCTAGCATAAGTAATAGCTTTGATTTTCCCCTCAACTCCCCTACTACCCCAACCTTGAGGGACCAAAATGCCATCCAAATCACTTAATAGTTCTATTTTATATTCATTTTTTTCTATTTCTTGTGAATCTATCCAAACAAGTTCTGGTTTAACTTCTAATTGCCAACAAGCATGTTTAATGGCTTCTAGTACCGAAATATATGAGTCTTTCAAGTTAGAACCACCACTTTGATAATATTTAGCAATAATGCCAATTTTGATCTTTTTAGTAATCTTTTTAATATCTTCTATTTTATTTTCCCAATTTTTGATATGACATCTTCTGATCGGTAACTGAAGTTTTTCAAAAATAGCATGTAATACATTGTCACGGTAAAGATTTAAAGGAATTTCATAAATATTTTCTACATCTGGACAACTGACTATGTGATCAATGGGCAAACCGGCAGCAATTGCCAGCTTATTAAGTCTGGGCTTATCGATAGCCCTTTCTGATCTAGCAATTAACATATCTGGGAAAATACCTAATTCGTTAAGAGATCTAATAGACATTTGCATCGGTTTACTTTTCATTTCTCCAAGAGATGGCGGTTGCAAAATATAACCTACGTGAATGATACAGATATCTTTTGGCTGACAGGCAATCATCATTCTAGTGGCTTCAAAAAAAGCTTCATTTTGATATTCGCCAACTGTACCGCCATATTCAACTACAACTATATCGGTGTCTTGTGGATATTTGTTTAAAAACTCGATAATTTCCAATGGTAAATGAGGATAAGATTCGACACAAATACCGTTAAATTTAAGTTGTCTTTCTTTGGTTAACAAAGACATATATACCTGACCGGCCGTAAAATAATTATCACGTGATAGATTACGATTTAAAAATCTTTCATAAGTACCAATATCCTGATCGCTTTCCAAGCCATCTTCGGTAACAAATGTTTCACCGTGCTCTAGAGGGTTCATAGTGCCGGCATCAATATTTAGGTACATGTCGACTTTGATTGGAAATACTTTAAGTCCACAACTTTCTAAAAGCGAACAAAGAGCTGCAGAAGTAGTACCTTTACCTAAACCTGAGATTACCCCACCTGATATAAAAATATATTTAGTTTTAGAAGATTTCATTTTGGAACAAAACGGTTGCATTAAGGTATTATAAAGTATTGTATGTTAAGTATAAAGTGGAAAAATGAAATATTTGAGAATTAGCTTATAAATTATCATGGATCAGTTTATCTACACTTAAAATACGAGTACTAAAATTATCTGTATTTTTAATTATATCTTTAGGCATTGCTATCGTATCTGTAACAAATAGTTCATCAATACCACATTTGGATAATTTTTCCTGTACTCCAGATACAAATAAGTGATGCGTCACGGCAACGTATAATTTTTCAACGCCCTGAGATTTAAGATAATCTGCGGCCATAGTTAGAGTTTGTCCTGTTGAAATAAAATCATCAGTTATCAAAGCTGATTTTCCCTTCACATTCCCATTGATACCCAAAAACTCAACTTTTCCCGTATTTAGATCTCTACGTTTATTTAGTGTTACTATATCTAAATTAAGAGCCTGAGCTGTTTTAGTGCTTTTTTTCAAAGCTCCTTCATCAGGTGAAATAACACAGTCTAGTTTTATTGTTTTTAGTATTTCCCAAAATAAAGGTATAGCGCTAAGCAGTTTAGTTCTGGAGGCAAAAAAACCTTGAATAGCTTCATTATGTAAATCGATAGTAATTATTTTATCTGGATTTGTTGACTGGACTATTTCAGCTATAACCTTGGCTGATAAGGGCTCACCTTGGCGAAAAACTTTATCTTGGATACAGTACCCTAACCATGGAATGACTACAATAATTTTATCTGCCCCACCTCGTCGAAGCGCATCCATTAACAGCGCATATTCAATAATCATTCTATCGGGATTAGGTGAAAAAGATTGAACTACAATAGCTTCATTATCAATTTTATCATTGATCCAAATTTTAGTCTCACCATTGGGGAAGGAAGAAATCTCGATGTCTGCTAATGGATATCCAGTAATTTTTGAAAGTCGAGAGGCAAGTTTAGGGTTTGAGGAACCTGAATATATGCGCATAAAAACAAATATTAAGTATAAAAAGATAATTACTTATATTAATAAACTATCTCAGTAATTTGTCAACTTTCTTTTGTAGTTCCTTATCGTATTTAATTTTATAAGGCAAAGTAATCCGTTTTGGAATAGTTCCCCCATTGGGGATTTCTAAAATTACATTGTCTCCTCCAGGATTAATTTTGAGCAAATTACTTAACTGCATTAAAATTGTTTTATCTGTTCCTCTTGGGATATGAATAGTGACGGTTTGATTCTCAGCTACAAAGTCATGTATTTTTTCATCTACTTCCATAATTTTGTTTGCTACAAATGATAAACTGTCTTCGCGAAAATCTAATTTTCCATGACAAACGACTACTCTATCCTCACCCAAAATAGTTTTACACTCTTCAAATACTTTGGGGAAAATCACCATATCTAATTGCCCGGATTCATCTGATAGCGTTGCAAATGCCATTTCCGAGTTTGTTCTTTTAGTAAACACTTTACGCATAGAGGCTATAGATCCTCCCAAAACTACTTGTTGCCCAATATGAATATTAGGATCTAGTTCACCCAAATGATAAGTTATTAAATCTTTAATCAAATTCATTTGTTTAGAAATTGGATTATCTGTTAAATAAAAACCTAAGAGTTGTTTTTCCCACATCAAGCGTTGTTTTGGTTCGACCTCATCAGTTTGGGGTAATTCATCTTCATCTACTCCATCAGCCTTTTTTTCATTTCCATCAAATGACTCAAAAAAAGAAATTTGACCACTAGCTTTTCGGGCAATAGCTGCTAAAGCTTTTTGACGGATTTGTTCGAATCCAGAAAGTAGTGCAGCCCGTTTTCCAAAACGATCAAAAGCCCCAACTTGGATTAAGGATTCTATAACCCTTTTGTTTACCTTTTGGTTATCTACTTTGGAAAAAAAGTCAAATAAACTGATAAATTCTTTATTTTTGCGGCTACCCGTAATAGCTTCAATTGCAGCTTCGCCTACATTTTTTATTGCTGATAATCCAAAACGAATAGCCTTGCCTTCCAAAGAACCCACTTTTGGTTCAATAGTAAAATTAATATCAGATTTATTAATGTCTGGTGGTAATATCTCTATTTTTAATCTTTTACACTCATCAATAAAAAGTGGGAATTTGTCAGTGTTGGAAGATTCAGCCGTTAAAACTGCAGTCATAAATTCTACGGGATAATGAACCTTCATCCAAGCAGTTTGGTAGGCTATCATGGCATAGGATGCACTATGAGCTTTATTAAATCCATATCCAGCAAATTTTTCAATATAACCCCAAACAGTGTCTGCAATTTTTTCTGTATAACCTTTTTTCTTAGTCCCCTCAAAGAATTTTTGTTTTTCCTTTTTCATGATCTCAATTTTCTTCTTACCTATGGCGCGACGTAAAATATCTGCTTCTCCTAGGCTATATCCAGCCATTACATTCGCAATTTGTAGACATTGCTCCTGATATACAGCAATTCCGTAAGTTTCACCTAAAACTGACTTTAGATCGTCATGAGGATAATGAATCATGTCTGGATTTTCTTTACCCTTAATAAAATCATCAATTAGGTCCATAGGGCCGGGTCGGTAAAGGGCGACCAAAGCTGAAATATCTGAATATTTTGAGGGTTTAAGGTTTTTAGCAACTCTTCGCATACCTCCCGATTCCATTTGAAACACACCTGTAGTCTCGCCATTACTGATCAGATCATAAACTTTTTTGTCATCGAGAGGCAGATTATCAATATCTAGATCTATATTGCGTTGTTGTTTAACTAGTTCAATAGCTTTTTGTAATATTGATAAATTTCTAAGGCCCAAAAAGTCCATTTTCAAAAGACCAATAGCATCGTCAGAGACATTACAATCCAGGGCTCTCATATCATATTGAGTAACTACTTTATTATTCTTTTCGTCTTTTTGCAGTGGTGCATATTCTACAAAAGGTTTAGGTGCAACTACTAAAGCTGCTGCATGAATGGAGGCATGTCTAACATTGCCCTCTACTTTACGAGCCAGATCAATCAACTTTTTATATTTGGGATCGCTATCATATTCCTGTTTAAATTCTTTAACTGTTTCTAAAGTTTCTTTGATTCCTAGGCCAACTGGTATCATTTTGGCTAATTTATCAGGCTCACTATAGGGTAGTCCTAAAACTCTACCGATATCACGAATAGCAGCTCTTGCCTCCATCCGTCCAAATGTAATAATTTGAGCTACCTTATCTTCTCCGTATTTATGTCGAACATATTCTATTACTTTATCTCTACGATCATCAGCAAAATCCATATCAATATCTGGTGGAGTAGGTCTAGCCGGATTTAAAAAGCGTTCAAAAGGTAATCCATGGAAAATAGGGTCTAACGTGGTGATATTTAAGACATAAGAAACTAAGGAACCAGCTGCACTACCTCTACCTGGACCCACTCTGATTCTGTGTTCTTTGGACCAGTTGACAAAATCTTCATAAATTAAAAAATAGGCTGCAAAGCCTTTATCGATAATAATGCTTAATTCATAGTCCAACCGATCCCTAAACTCTTCAAACTTATCTGGAAATCTGAACTTAGCTTTTTTATAGGTGAGTTCTCTCAAATAATCTCCCTCTGTCATATTATCGGGAATTGGGAAGTGTGGCATGATACGTCCACCTAATTTTATTTCTACATTACATTTTTCGGCAATTTTAACCGTATTTTCCAAAGCATCAGGAATATCAGAAAATAATTCCTTCATTTCAGCTACTGATCTCATGTAGTATGTGGGTGAGGATAACATTGTCATTCTGTCGCTGTCGCTTACCAGTTTTTTAGTTCCAACTGCAATTAGGGCGTCCTGAGCTTCTGCGTCATCGCGATTAATATAATGAATATCATTAGTTGCTACCAAAGATATACCCAGCTTTCTGGCAATATCAATAATGCTATTGTTGGCTTTTACAAAATCTTCATCTCCAGGACCAGCATGTTTTTGAATCTCCAAATAATAATCTTCACCAAATACATCAGCATATCGTTGAGCAACTTCCCTAGCTTTGTCTGGGTTATCGGTTAAAATATTTTTAGCTACCTCACCGTTAAGACAAGCAGAAGTAACTATTAGACCTTCTTTGTGCGTTATTAAAGATTCCCAATCAATACGAGGCTTGTAATAAAATCCCTCCAAATTAGCGATAGTCACTAATTTCATTAAGTTTTGATAGCCAGTGTAATTTTTTGCTAGTAATAGAATGTGATAACGGATCTTATCTTTTTCTGGATCACGATCAAAACGACTGGCGCGTGCCATATAAAGTTCAACACCCAAAATAGGCTTAATTCCTATCTTTTTACAATTAACATAAAATTCATGAATACCATACATCACGCCATGATCAGTTAAGGCGATTGCGTTCATGCCTAAGTCTTTAGCTTTTTGAGCCAAACCCTTGGTTGTAGCCAATCCATCAAGTAATGAAAACTCTGAGTGGTTGTGTAAATGAATAAAATCCGACATTACTTAAACATACCACAGGTAGGGTTTGTTAGGAAAGAGGAACGCTATAATTAGAAATTAATAAGAAGCAAATTGGTTATATGCAGCTGACGAAGACTTATATATATAAGTTGGCTTGTCATCATTATTGTTTACAAAGAAATACTGGTTTAGAATTTTTAAAGCAGCATAATTATCAGTGGGTATTTGATCAAAATAGTGCACAGCCATATCTGGAGCAGAGTTAATTTCGTTAACCGCACAGGATTGTTCTGTGTACGGGTGAGTAATATCATTGATAATAAGATCTATACCCAAAAGCTTATGATAACTATATTTGTAAATATTCTTAAATAAGTCTTGATTAATTTGGGGAATTAATGAAATTTTGATGTGTTTTCGTTCACCGCCAATATCCATATCACAACCCAACTGTAACTTAACCATTTGTCCCTTTTGTGGGATTGACAGTAAAAAAAAGTTTTTAGTTTTTAGGTAAAAAATGTCTCTGGGTCTTAAGATAATTTGAGGATATGTTATTTTTTTTCTTTTCAGATTCTTAATCTTTATCAATTGTTCAATGGTATTAATGCCATCTCCAATTACAAACCCAGGTCTGCGCCAGGTAACAGCCATAATTTCGCCTTGAAAAAGGGTGACTCGATAATTTTTACCTTTGATATAATCCTCGACCATAATGTGGCTATTGTTGGAAAATGCTTCGATAACTGAGTTGGTAATCTGTTTTTCAGTTTTGGGGTCAATATAAACTCCATGAGCAGATTTACCATCAGTTGGTTTTATCACAATTTTGTTTTTTAACTTAACTCGTTGCATGGCATAAGCAATGGCTAATTTTTTGTTTCTAAAAACTTTAAACTGTGGAGTCGGAATATTATTTGAACCTAAAATTATAGATGCCTCGTGTTTATTTTTTGCAATTCTTACTGCTACTTGAGAATTTAAGCTTAAGGCGCCATTTTTGAAAATCAGCTCTTTTTCATGATTAAAAATCCGATAAAGTAAACAATCTTTATTAATAATCTCGTATTCTAAATTTAATTTAACTGCAGCGTCTAGATATAAATCAGCACAAAGACTGTTTAGTATTTTTTTCATCTTAAATCTCCGTATTAATAATTTCTCTTGAGATAGATGAGGTATTTTGAAGAATTTCCTGTGAAGTATAGGAACAAGCTAGAAAATGATAAAGCTCATCTAAGCCAGCTAATTATATCACAGATACACATTTATTTATAATTTAGGCGACTGGAGCAATTTAGTCAGTAAAATCTTAACTTTACTAGCATCAGCTTTACCCTTGGTTTCTTTTACAACTTGCCCAATAAAAAATCCCAAAACTTCGATTTTACCAGCCTTATATTTTGCTACTACGTCAGGATTATCAGTGATCACTTTTTGGACAATTTGTTCTAATTCGTTTTCATCCATACCTTTTTGATTTAATGTCTGAGTTAAGTCATTAATTAATTGCTGGGGAGTAACTTTTTGCCAATCAAATTTTCCATTTTTTAATAAATTTGCTATTTTGCTTGGTTTAATTATTTTAGACCCAGCGACAACTGCATTATCAAAATAATCTGATAAGGCCGGATTATCAGTTAAATATGAAACGGTCTGCAAGTCTAAGTTATATTCTTTTTGATACTTTTTTTGTTTAGCCTGAGGTAATTCAGGTAATTGTTCTTTAACTTTGGAAAAGTCTTTAGCAGTAAATTCCATAGGTGGAATATCTGGTTCAGGAAAATAACGATAATCAGCAGCCCCTTCTTTGGAACGTTGGGAGATAGTTTTATTTACATCTTCCTGATAACCGCGAGTTTCTTGAGCTGGAGTTTCTCCTTTGTCTAAGATTTCAGTTTGACGTTTTAATTCGTAGGCAATCGCTTTTTGAACATAGCGGAAAGAATTAATGTTTTTAACTTCAACTTTGTAGTTAGGCAAATTAATTTTAGCATTTACTGATTTATCATTATGATTTAAAGATTCTTCGACATGAAGCGTTTCACTTTCATGCTCAGGATGAATTTTCGCAAGGCTCAAATTCACCTCAAGTCTCATAGAACCCTTTTCCATGTCGGCATCAGAAACTCCCAAAAAACGAATAATCTTTTGTAAACCTTTCAGGAACTCATCAACATCTTCGGCGTTGCGAAAATCAGGTTCGGTTACAATTTCTACCAGCGGTACACCACAACGGTTAAAATCAACCAAAGTCATTTTTTTACCATTGATAGCTTTGTGAACATTCTTACCTGTATCCTCTTCCATGTGGACTCTAGTAATGCCAATCTTTTTTCCGTCTAACAATTCGTAAGAACCTTTATAGCATAAGGGTTGATCGTATTGAGATATCTGGTAACCTTTAGCTAAATCTGGATAAAAATAATTCTTACGGTCAAACTTACTTTGTTTAGCCAATTGACAATTAAGAGCCAGTCCAATTAGTTGGCACCATTCAATTGCTTTTCTATTTGGCACGGGTAAAGCTCCAGGTAAACCCAAACAAACCGGACAAGTGTGGGTGTTAGGTTCAACCCGAAAGTGATGGGCGTCGCAACCACAAAACATTTTACTGGTAGTTTTGAGTTCGACGTGGATTTCCAGACCGATAATGGGAAAGTAAGAATTTATTTGTTTCATTATTAAATTATTGGTTTATGTTTATAATATTCATGAGCCTGTTCATAAAAATGTCCGACTTGGAATAGTTTGCTTTCATTAAATTGAGCCCCAATTAGTTGCATGCCGATAGGTAAATTTGAACTGGTAAAGCCGCATGGTACTGACAAAGCTGGTAGTCCTGCCAAACTTGCGGGAGCTGTGAAAATGTCAGATAAATACATCTGCAGTGGATCCTGTTTGGCTCCTAACTCAAAAGCTGGAGTAGCTCCTACCGGAGTGATAATCACATCTACTTTTTGAAATGCTTTTTCAAAATCCTGTTTAATTAATGTGCGCACCTGCATAGCTTTTTTATAATAAGCATCATAATATCCTGATGATAAACTATAAGTTCCCAACATAATCCGACGTCTGGCTTCGTTACCAAAATTATCTCGTTTATTTCCATACCGAATTCCATCGTAACGCCCTAGATTTGACGATGTTTCAGACGACATCACAATATAATAAACCGCAATACCATCTTGTGTATGCGGTAAGGAAATTTCTTCAACTCTTGCTCCCTGTTCTAGTAAAAATTTAATTGCTTCTTTGACTGAACTTTCTACTTGCAGGTCAATCCCTTTGATAAAATATTCTTTTGGTATCCCAATGCGTAATTTAGTTAAATCTAAAGTATTAATTTCATCAAGATATTGAGGAACTGCAACTTCTGGCGTAGTGGCATCCAAAGGATCTTTACCGGCTGTAACTTGTAAATATAAGGCGTTGTCATAAACAGTTTTAGTAAAATGACCAATAGTATCCAATGAGGAAGCCATAGCCGAAATACCATAACGTGAAACTCTGCCGTAAGTAGGTTTAAGCCCAACTAGGTTACAAAAAGAAGCTGGCAATCTAATTGATCCACCGGTATCAGTACCACCGCTAGCCAAACACATATCGGATGCCAGTGCAGCTGCTGATCCACTAGATGAACCACCAGATACTTTGGATAAATTCCACGGATTTTTAGTCGGGCCAAAATCAGAATTTTCTCCACTAGCTCCATGTCCCCAAGCATCTTCATTAGTTTTGCCGATAATTATCGCTCCAGCGGATTTTAACTTTGTTACGACTGTGGCGTCATATGGAGGAATATAGTCCGACAAGACATTTGATCCGGCTGTGGTTTTGATGCCTTTAGTAGAATAAAGATCTTTCAGAGCAATCGGAATCCCTTCCAAAGGTAAATTTTGCGGATCTTGATCAATTTGTTTAGCTTGAGCTAGAGCCTCATTTTTAGCCACAGTCAAAAAAGCATTCAGCTGTTTGTCATGTTTTTCTATTTGATTCAAACAATCATTAACTATTTCAACTGAGCTAAATTCTTTTTTAGCTAAACCTTCTCGTGCTTGCTTAATAGTAAGTTGGTTTAAGTTAGTCATATTTATTCTTTGGCAATTACTGCTGGAACCTGGAAATAACCATCTATTTTATGTTTGGTATTAGACAGCGCTTCATTTTGAGATAAAGTGCGATTACTATCAATTTCGTTTGGGGCAAACACGTTTTTAAGTCCAGTTACCACAGATGTTTCTTCTACTCCTTTGGTATCCACTTTTTGTAAATCATTAACATAATCTAAGATACTAGAAAGTTGAGAAGAAAAAGTTTCCACTTCACTATCTTTTATTTGCAGATTAGCTAGTTTAGCAATATGGGAGATATCATCGGCGGTTAATTTAGAATTGCTCATAAGAGGTATTTTAGCTGGAACTTAGAATAATTTCCAGACCAGAAACCATTTTAGGTTTTTGATGAAGCTTGTAGATTAGTCACATTTAGCTATAATGCAAATCCCTAAAATAATATGTCAAAAGACCGTTTAATTACACCAGAAACATTACAATATCTACCATTAAGTTGGAGTGTGTGTTAGTGGTGGTAGAGCAATAGAAACTCAAGCTCAATTATTTAGTGTTTTAACTGAACTAGGGACTTCTCAACCTCAAATCGAAATAGTCAATCCAAGTCAAATAGATAAAGATAGCATGTTTGATTTTTTTAAAAATTTAGGCAATGGTATTTTACCAAAAGAACCTTTTTTAGCTGCTCACCATTTAATGACAGATGCTAGTCAAAGATTAGCAAATGAATATAATCCCTTTAAATATACTGACTATAGATGGGAAAGGTACGTGAGAAATAGCATGAGTGGAGCGGCTGTGGCTAAATTAGTTTGGCCCATGTTTGAATTCCTTACAAGTAAATATCATGGAGAAAGAGCTCAAATAATGGTAGCTAGAGATACTATCAATTTTGTATATACGGTTGATCAATTTGGAGAAATGAATTGGCTACCACAAAACAAACCAGTTGATAATGATGAATTGGAAAAACAAAGAACTGATATATTAAGTGCCGAAAAAGGAATGTTAATTACAGGATTTGCTTTGGGAGCTGGTTTAAACCCAACTGATGCCAGCCATCTTACTCAAACTCTACCAATATTGGAGCGAGCCATTAAATTTGGCGGTTTTCCTTTGAATTTTGCTTTTTTTGTAGATACAAGAGTACAAACAGCTTTTTTTAGATTTAATAAAGAAGCTGAACATTATATTGATCCACAAGCTTATACTATGTCGCGTCCTGTCTGTCCTGAACAAAATCCGAACTTTTTTCCGCGAAAATCCCGACGCTGA
>CAYXFC010000002.1:19776-23530 GCA_964464155.1 uncultured Pseudomonadales bacterium | reverse complement strand
CAAACATATTTTCCATTATTTCTAAAGCTTGAGGAGTTGATCCTGACATATCTTGCAGAGCAGTTAACATCAAATTGCCTAAATTATGTCCTTGCAAACCTTTTCCATGAGAGAAGCGATACAAAAGCAATTTACGAATCCATTCTTGAGAATCCTCTCTTGCCAGCGATGCCAATGATTGCCTAAGATCACCTACGGGCTGAAAGCCAAATTCATCTCTTAGTCTACCTGTTGAACCCCCATTATCTGCCATTGACACAATTGCTGTTAAGTTAACATTGTAGTTTTTTAACCCTGATAAAACTACAGATGTACCTGTTCCGCCACCAATTACAACAATATTCTTCATAAAAATTATTTAATTAATTTACTCAATACTTCTTTTACAACCTCTTGATCACTCCAATGTATTTCAGTTTTACCATAACACATAGATTTTTCATGTCCCTTTCCAAATATACCAACAAC
Source organism: uncultured Pseudomonadales bacterium (assembly GCA_964464155.1). Taxonomy (GTDB): domain Bacteria; phylum Patescibacteriota; class Microgenomatia; order UBA1400; family UBA1449; genus CAYLQQ01. The sequence goes on along the minus strand of CAYXFC010000002.1, from coordinate 23,062 downwards.
GTCACCTTTATCAGCAATTTTAATTGCAAAAGAGATTGCTTCTTTGCGATCAGGTATTTTAACATAAATATGGGTTGTGCTTTTTCTGGACTTCTCGTTAACTTTCCAGAGACTGAAGTCGTTTAAACTAATTTCCACGGCTCCAGCTCTTTGAGCCCAGCTACTTATTTCTTTACTAATTGCTTCAACTCCTTCTTCTCTAGGATCCTCTGCAGTGATGATTGTAATATCTGATAGTTTAGCCGAAACTTCACCCATCCTTCTACGATAAGGATCGCGACCTCCTGCACATCCAAACACAGAAATTACTTTACCTTTAGTTTTTGATCTTAACTGAATTAGAGTGTTTTTTAGCGCATTTGGCGTATGAGCAAAATCAACATAAACAGCAAAAGGTGTTTTTTGTATCAATTCCATACGTCCACTTACTGGATTGAATTTACTCAAACTATTAATTATTTCTTTTTTTTCAATTCCTAGATATTCAGCAGCTGCAAAGGCTGCTAGAGCGTTTATTTGATTGTAAATCTCATTACTAACTAGCTTTAGCTTAGTATTTCCTAAATTATAATTTCCCATTTTTTCTCCGTAAGTTATTATCTTCCCATTAGCTAATTTTACTAATTTTGAATAGGATTTATCCTCTTGATTTAATATTGCAGTTTTTGTATGTGAAAATAATTTTGCCTTTGCTAATAAATATTTTTCCCAAGTCTTGTGATAATCTAGATGGTCCATCGTAATATTAGTAACAATTCCGATATTAAAATTTATCCCCCAAAGTCTAAATTGATCCAAGCCATGTGATGTTGTTTCTAAAACAACAAACCTAACTCCCTTAAAAACCATCTGTTTTAATAATTTTTGAATTAAAAATGAATTTGGAGTTGTGACATGAAAACCAGTATCGATTTCTTGCGAACCGATTTTGGCGTTAACCGTAGAAATCATAGCCACCGGATAATTTGCCTGATGTAAAATATGATAAAGCATATTTACAGTTGTAGTTTTACCATCAGTCCCTGTAACTCCGATAACTGTCAATTTCTTAGAGGGAAACCCATAATAAATATTTGCCATGATTCCGATTGGCAAATGCCACAAATAATTTATTAACACCTGAGGAACTTGATTTCGAATATTAGATAGCAACATGAGTAGATTATATACGATTTTTACCAATATCTATGTTATTATTTACTTTCTGGTATCCCCATATAAACAAACAATTTTCGAGCGATATTAAAAAATAGTGGAGCAGCTGTTTCTGATCCCCATTGTGATGATTTTGGTTCTTCAATTATAGTTAACATAATAAACTGTGGATCATCGGCTGGAGCAAATCCAATAAATGAAGCAATGGTTTTAGCTTCATCATAATGGCCACCAATTGCTATTTGTGCCGTTCCAGTTTTACCAGCAATTTTATAGCCTTTTGGTCTAGCCCAATGTGCATCACCATACTCTACAGCCGTAACCATCATGTCAGTCATAGTTTTAGCTGTTTTTTCAGTTATTACTCTCTCTTCTTCAGTAATTGGAATGTTAAATTCTCTCTCACTATCAATAATTTTGTTTACTATTCTTGGTTGAACAGCTATTCCTTTATTAGCAATAGCTCCCACCGCTTTTAACATTTGAATTCCAGTTACAGAAATTCCCTGTCCAAAAGCAGCAGTATCCAAATCGAGATCTATCCATTTTTCCCTCAAACTCGGTGCAATTTCACCTTGTAAATCGATTCCGGTTCGTTTTCCAATACCAAATTTATCTATATAGCTTAAAAATGAATCCAACCCAAGTTTTTGTGCTACATATACCATCCCCACATTATCTGAATGGGCTAAAACTTCTGTCATGGTGGAGTTGGCATAATATTGATTGTTCCAAGTTCGAATTGTATATTTATCAATTTTGTAAGGTTTGTCGCAAATATCACAAATACTATCTGGTTTTATTACTCCCGTATCTAATCCTGCTGCCATAGTTAAAACCTTAAAAGTAGATCCTGGTTCATAGCCATTGGAAATCAAGGGGTTTATGAACTGTTCATAGTTATATTTTTGATAAAACTGAGGGTCGTAGCCAGGCCAAGACGCTAAGGCTAAAATTGCTCCCGTTTTAGGATCCATAATAACTACGGATCCAGATTTTGCTTCGTATTTTGAAACTGCATCTCTTAATTCCTGTTCGACTGCAAATTGGATGCTTCTGTTTAGGAATAATTGTAAATGTCTGCCGTCACGTTTATTTTGTTCCCAAAATTTCCCTATCGGAATTGGTCTATTTAATCCATCTCTTTCCTGTTTAACCACACCTGGTCTACCCGCCAATTCCATATCATAAAATGCCTCTAACCCAAAATAGCCAGTTTCTTTACCCACATCATCCATTCCTACAAAACCCAAAATGGATGCTGCCATAGAGGCTTCAGGATATAATCTGTATGGAACCTGTTCAAAACCTATTCCTTTTAATTGCAATGTTTGAATATTGTCTTTTATATCGTGTGATATTTTCCTGTTTAGCAAAACCCAAACTAAATCTTTGTGTGATAATTGGCCAAGCAAAAAACTTTTGGTGTCAGTTATCAAATTCTTTTTTATAAGTTCAATATCCTGACTACTTGCATCTGTGGCAATTTTAACCTCATTTAATAATGGAGCTAGTAATGGAGCTAACAAATCGGCAACAGTTTCTGGACTTTGGTCAATCTCTTGAGGATTGGCATAAATTAAATAACCTTCTTGGTTTATAGCAAAAGGAAATCCATCTGATGCTAGTATTGTGCCTCTTACTGGATTAATAGCAGCGATACTGTCTCTTTGGGATGAGGCTATCAAAGACAATTCGTCTGCACTTATGACCTGCCAATGAAAAAGTTTTAGAAATATGGCAAATGCGACAAATAGGTAAAATGCTGCAACAATAGAAATTCTAAAAGAGGCCTGCATGTAATTTAGTATAACATTGTTAAAATATTTATTTGCAAAAATTTGGAAAACATTGAAATTAGACTTATTGCGAAATAAAAATAGATACAATAATGAAGTGTTTTTGAATCATTTTCTAGAAAATTAATACCGAATGTACTAAACGTACTTGAGGTGTTAATTGACGACGAAAATGTCAAAAAGACGAATTAGTGTGCTGTTTCTTATTTTGTAATAAGTCTATTATTGATTAAGAGCCAAATTTGAAGTTCCTTGTTCCAAATGTAAAATCAACGCAGGTTCTACAAAACCTAACTCCTGAGCTCTTTGAGATAATGTAGTTAAGCTGTAAT
>CAYXFC010000002.1:0-19676 GCA_964464155.1 uncultured Pseudomonadales bacterium | reverse complement strand
GGTTCTACAAAACCTAACTCCTGAGCTCTTTGAGATAATGTAGTTAAGCTGTAATTTTTAACATTTTCTGAAAGCAATTTACGGTTATCATCTTCTATTTGCAGTGCTTTCTGCTCATACATACTAATAGATTTCCCTGATGTTGCAATACGATTAGAAACATAAACCTGACATGCAACCAACAAAGCCATTACAAATATCAATAAGTGGTTGATGGTAAATCTGTTTTGATTATTTTGATATTTCATGTATTTTTATTAATTTTTATTAAAAATCCTTAATTTAGCACTATGACTACGTAAATTTTGAGAAATTTCTTCATCTGATGGATATATTGGCTTTTTATAAACTAAATTTCCCCGTCCATATTTCTCCCATGCAGCAAAAGTTTTTTTTACTGTTCTATCTTCCAAACCATGAAAAGTAATAATAGCCAATTTTCCTTTATTTTCTAAAACTTCTAGAGCTGACTGCATCCCTTGTATTAAAGAGTTGATTTCATCATTAACCACAATCCTTAATGCTTGAAAGGTTTTTGTGGCTGGATTTTTCAAACTTTTGTTGTGATAATAATGTTTGTAAACATCTTCGATTAAGGTTGCTAATTCGGTAGTTATTTCAATCCTATGTGTTTTACGCTTTGCCACTATTTTACTAGCGATTTGTTTTGCTAAAGGATCTTCCCCATAAGTAGAAATTAATTTAAACAATTCATTTTCATAAAGACCGTTGACCAAGTCACATGCCCTTACACCTTGGTTTTCCGGATCCATCCGCATATCCATAATTTCATTTTTTGAAAAAGAAAAACCTCTTCCACTTTGATCCAACTGCCAGCTGGAAAACCCTAAGTCTAATAATATTCCTTTAGGAATAATATTGTGTTTTGCTGCTACTGTTTTCAAGGTACTAAAGCTAGCTTTTTCCAAGATTAAGGCTCCACTCTTTATTTCACCCCGATATTCAACAGTTCCCTTATTTATAGTTTCTTTGTCCTGATCCAAACCTAAAACTCTACCTTCTTTTTTTATTATTTCGCGACTGTGACCTCCCAAACCAAATGTGCCATCGATATACCATCCATTCTTTGTTATTTTTAAGTTTTCTAATACTTCATTTAAGAGTACGGGTACGTGCTCTGTTTTCTTTATTCCTGTCATTTATTTTTGATAAAAACATGATCCTGGTTTAGTCCAAAATCAAATATTTTTTATTTTTTCAAATTATGATTGCTCACTGATTTGTTGCGATATTTTTTCAATATTTTCATTAAGATATAGGTCATTCTTTTCCCAAACTAATCGGTCCCAAATTTCTATACGATTACCTACTCCTACAAACAAAATCTCCTTGCCTAATTTGGCGTGTTCCCGTAGTTTCAAAGGAATGATAAATCGACCCTGACTATCAAATTCAACTTCAAAAGCATTTCCAAGCAAAAAACGATCTGTTTGTCTTTGCATTGAGCTTAAAAAGTTGCCGGTAGAAACTTGTCCTACAATCTGCTGCCATTCCTCTATTGATACCATAATCAGTGAATTCTCGTATCCTTTGGTAATTATCGCCTTAACTCCAATCGACTTTCGAAAAATTACAGGCATGGCTGTCCTACCTTTAGTGTTGTCAAAGTTCGTTTGAAAATGACCAATAAACATTTATTCCTCCACTTTTCACCATCTTTCACCATTATGAATAATTTGATAATGCATGTCAAGAGCTTTTTTATAATCATATGCGTATATTTATATACATATGACAATAAAAAAAGCGCTCCAAAGAGCGCTTTTATAAATTGCTTAAATTATATTTATTCTGTCAAAACTATAGTTCCAAATTGATCAATTTCAAAACTTAGTTTTTCACCCTCAACTGTAGATGGGATTTCTTTCCAATTTTCTCCATTCCAAAATTGTACTTTTCCCCCCATAGAATCCTTAGTTTGAAAAAATGCTTTGACAGTCTTACTTAATTTATCAACTCCATAACTAGAAATATAATATGGTCCTAAAACTACCTTTTCATTAAGTTCACCTGGTAGTCCGAAAGATGAGCCAATTAAAACATTATTTCTATTAGCCAGTACTGTTCCTATATCCAAAGTTAATCTTAAATCTTTTGATTTGATTATCCCTTTTTTATCACCTACATTGGCATATACAAAGTCATTTTTCAAAACATATTCTCCATTTGCAGAGCTAAAGGTCAACTTAAGACTTCCGTCTACTACTTTCTGACAAGTACAAGCACCTGATGAACAAGTACCGAAAAGCAACGGATCGTGTGTTTTTTCAACTATCAAATCACGATTACCATTAATAACTTCAATCAAACCCTTTTGAGTTTCATATTCCATGAAATAATCAAAATTGGTCTCATTGCTATGAAAATTACTTACCATCAAATCCATTCCTTCACAGTTCTTTTCAGCTGGTCTTATTAACATCTGTACAAAAGGTCTTTGAGAAAGAGGAATATCATTCACTTTTTGTATCTGAGGTGGTGTTTCGACTTGCTTTGCTACTTCACTGTTAGCATTGGGCTTACGGACAAAAGATATTATTACGATTAATAAAACAACTAATATTCCTATGCCGACATAATACAAGGATTTGTTTTTCATATTTTTATCCTATCTTGTTTTTAAGATAATTAATCAACTGCGATATTCCTATTCTTTCTTGTTGCATACTGTCCCTATCTCTTACAGTAACATCATCATTTTTAAGCGTATCAAAATCAACAGTTATACAAAAGGGGGTACCGATTTCGTCCTGACGGCGATATCTTTTACCTACATTTCCGTTATCATCAAATTCGCACATCCAAAACGGTTTTAAACTGTCATAAATCTCTTTTGCCTTAGCAACTAACTCTGGTTTATTTTTCAAAAGAGGGAATACCGCTACTTTAATTGGGGCAATTTCAGGCTTAAATTTCATAACAATCCTAGTTTCTCCTGGTTTAGTTTCCTCTTGGTGATATGCTTCGCAGATAACCGCCAGAACCGTTCTGGTTAATCCGAAAGCTGGTTCAATACAATGAGGTACAAATTTATTATTATTTTCATCCACATAAGTTAGATCAGCTCCCGAATATTTAATATGTTGTTTGAGATCATAGTCTGTACGATAAGCAAAACCTTGAAGTTCGGCCCAGCCCATCGAAGGATAACTATATTCCACATCGTAAGTATCTTTGGAATAAAAAGATCTCTCATTATCATCATGCCGACGCCATCTCATATTTTTATCTGATAAACCTAAATTCTGGGAGAAAAATTCCTTAATAGTTACCTGCCACTGCTCAAATATCTTACGCCACTGCTCTTCATTTTGTGGCGGTTTAATAAAATACTCAATTTCCATTAATTCAAATTCTCGAGTTCTAAAAGTAAAATTACCAGGTGTAATTTCGTTTCGAAATGCTTTCCCAATTTGAGCAATTCCAAATGGTAATTTTTTACGTGTAGTTTGTAAAATATTTTTAAAGTTAATAAAAATTCCCTGCGCTGTTTCTCCTCGCAAGTATGCAATAGACTTATCATCAGCAATAACACCAATATGAGTTTCAAAAAGCAGATTAAATTTACGGGCTTCAGTCCAATCACATTTACCACAATTGGGACAGACGACTTTTAACTCGTTTAATTTTTGACCAACTTGTTCAAAGGGAATTAAAACTGCCTGTTCAATACCTATCTTATCTTCCAACAATTTGTCACCACGAAAACGCTGTTTACATACTTTACAGTCTACTAAGGGATCATTAAAGTTAGAAACATGTCCAGATGCTTCCCATACCTTAGGATTAGTAATAATTGCCGAATCCAGACCCACCATATCATCCCGCATTTGCACAAATGTTTTCCACCACAGACTGGCAATATTATTTTTAAGTAAAGTCCCATAATGACCGTAGTCCCAAGAATTAGCTAATCCTCCATATATCTCAGATCCAGCAAAAACAAAACCGCGTCTTTTGCACAAACTTACAATATCGTTCATATTTTTAGCTGTCATATTGACCCTCCTTTACTATTATGATTTAGAGTTAAAATTTATCTTTATTATCATGTAGGAAATCACTTATTAATAATTAAAAAAACTCCGTCCACACACTTATTAATAAATGTAGGGACGGAGTTTCGATCCGCGGTTCCACCCTTTTTCCTCGATTTTTATGTCGAGACGCTTTTGATTTTTTAGCTCCCGCTTGCCAGGCGATCAACGCTTACTAATTTTACAACGAAAAGTTGTGATGCGCAACCAACTTACGCTCTGACAACTCTTCTATAATCTGATTTAGTTGGTTATGTGAAGGCGTTTCATAGTTACCATAACCCATTAGCTCTAATATCCTAGCCTTAAATCTTAGAGACGCTTTATCAGCTAATTCAATATGAAAACCTGCAGTGTTAATAAAATCTAAGGCCTTAAATAACAACTCATAAAGCCCTGTATTTTCGGCATCCTCAAGCGAAAAGGTATTGATAAGCTCTAATAATTCGTAAGCAATTTTTGTCCGATAAAATTCCCTGCCTAAACTAGAGTAATCCCTGAATAATGATACTTCGGTTATAATATCCATATCGCCCCTGCCTTTTACTACCATCATTTTAACTAAATTAAATAATTCTAAAGAACCAGCGCGTTTAGAATTAATTTTACGTATCCCTTTTGCTTTAAGTGTTATTTTACCTCTCTGTTTAGAAAAAACAGTAATCAGCTTATCAGCTTCCTGATAATTTTTTCTTTTGATAATAAAACAATCAAGAAGATAGCTTTTTTGCATAAAAAACTTTAGGAGCTAATATAAGAAAGAGTTCTTATATTTTTATTTTCTTCTCTGTATCTTTAGTTAAATCAAATGTTTCTGATTTTCCATTAATATTAATTGTCTCTTGGTTTGTTTTTACTCCAGGTTGTTTTTGAATCAAAATGTCATACTCTCCGTTGGCTGGCTTATAAGGAATGGTAAATTCTAATTCTATTTTGACTTGAGATTGAGGACGAAGTTCATAAAAACCTTCAAAGTAGGTTTTTCCCAGATCCTCACCGTTAGTAATTTTAACCATAGAACCACGGCTGTTATCTTCATTTAATACAGATCCCGCAGGAACATAAACTCTAAAATAGCTGCGTAAAATACCAGATAAACAAAGTTGCCCTGCTTCCAAATTACAATTATCAGCTGATTCATTATGTTTGTAAGATAAAGTGACTTTTTTGTTAACGTTACCGTTACCGTCAACCGAAATTTCTTGATTAACAGATTCATCAACATAAAAATTAGATTTAGCTCCGCCGAGATTTGCATTGTTAACATGCAAATAATCTCCAGAATAGTCCATAATTCTACCGGCAATATTAAAGCTTTCAGCTGCTTGTTGCTGTGTTTCATTATTAAAGTACATCAAAACATGTTTTTGCTCCATCAGCTCAAATGCCAAAGGAATTAGTTTGGCAAGTTGCTGTTTGCCTCCACCCATACTTTTATCCAGCAATGCTTTCATCATCGGACCTAAAATGGTTGCTTTTCTATTAGTCACTAAAGTTGCCAAAGGACGATCTACGATGTGTTCAATCTCACAAATTATTTGAGACAAATTACAGCGAGAATCATTTTCGGTGGTAAAAGTCCCCCATTCTGGAACTTCCAAAGGACCGGTTACATCTACTATTCTTTCCAAAACTTGCGTATCTATAGCAATAATTCCATCAACTTTATATTCATCTTTTAGAGTATCGTAGTTTTCTTTGAAAGTATCCATTGATGCCTTAAAATCAGGCGACCAATTCATATTACGTAAATACCACTTCTTTTCGTTTAAGTAATTTTTTATTGGTTCAGGTGGAACTAGTACCTTACTAAATTTACCATCCAAACCATATATATCATCGCTTTTTTCTGAATTTACTCTACCTTTATCCAAATTAAGTACAGCAAAAGCACTCATGAATCCGCCAGTTGGTCTTAGCTCTCCATCATTTTGAAAAATAACTAAATATTTTTTACTATCAGGATATCCTAATATTGATGGCAATACTTTGACTAGTGGTTGAGCATCAGTTAGGGCCTTTTTAGCTTCAAAAACCAGTGATTCAGCTTTGATAATTTTGGATCTTATTTCAGTATTTTTTATTTTTTCAGGATAATCCTGTGGATTTATCTGTTGCAAGTTAGAATCAACTATCACTAACTTTTGACCAATTGCATCCAACTGGGGAGATACTTTATCCAATGTTTTAATTATTCTAACAATTCTATCTTCAACTGTCCCAGATTGAGTCGATTCTTCTCCTGTAAAACCCAATACATCAGCATAAGGCATTACTGCTTGAATAAATAGCTCTCCCGCTTCTACACCAGCAACAGCTGCATTCAAGCCAGCTTCACCATCTTTTTGATATGTCGATATAATTGGTAACACTCTCAAAAAAGTTAATTTTTGATATGCTTTCTGAGTTTCCAATAAGCTTGCCTTTGTCTGTGTCAATTCTGGGCCAGCTTTAACCAAATCCTGCTCTTTTAGAAGTTGATAAGTTTGCTGAGCTAACACCATTGTTTTTTGTCCACTGGTAATTACTGGCTTAACTAATAAATATGTAATGCCAATTAAAACTATAATAATTAAAAATAAAACTCCAACCACAATTAGTCCTATTTTTAATCCCTTAGGCATTTTTTTCTTATTCTCATTATCTAACTGATTAGCATTGGGTTTTTTCTTTAGAAAACCAAAGGGGCTAAATTTGGTAGTTTTTTCAGTCATAGGTTTTTGAGAATTATTTATATTATCCTCTGTTTTAATTGCTTCATCGTCTTTTTTAAGACTAGCTTCTGTTTCGGGTTTAGCTGTTGAGGGGGGTTCGTTTTTAACCGCCGGCTGAGTATTTGATTCTACTAGTGTTTCTATAGGTTTTGCTTCTGTTTGCGCTAATTCCGGTTTACCTGTGCTGGTGGTTTTATCCCCATTTCCCTCAATTGGTTTATCTGTAACAGCACTTTCTTTTACTGTTTCCGATTGAACTTTGGTTTCGTTAACGTTTTTGGATTTTTCTAGATTTTCTGTTTCTTTTGCAAGAGCTTCATTCCCGAAAGATGTCTTAATTTCGACTTGTTCAACTATGTCCCCTAAGCCTTCAGCTACTTCTTTAATTTCATTAATAATATCTTCGGTTTTTTCAGAAGTAAAATTCTCTTCTGATTTTGATGGAGGATTGTCGGACATATTTTCCTTTTTATTTTATAACTTATGAAATTTACTTTAGTTAAACTTATTTAGACTACCATTTAGACACCATAGCCTTAGGAGTTTTTAGCATAATCACTATATCACGAATTACATTGTGTGTGCGAGCATACTCTGCATCCATTTTTGCTCTCACTACAAAAGGAACTACATTTCTTCCTGATGTTTGCCAGGGTCCAGTTACACCAGGCTTAATTTTAAGAATTTCCTCGACATATGATTTAGTTTGAGGATATTTTCTAGTTTGTTCATCAAGTTCTTTTTTCAAATATGCTCTTGGACCAACCAAACTCATATCCCCTTTTAACACATTCCATAGCTGAGGAAATTCATCCAGAGTTAAATTACGAACCATTTTACCAAGTGGAGTTATGCGTGGATCATTTTCTAACTTCCAATCATTTTCTTTAAATTTTTTTAATAGCTCTGGGTCTTTTTTATGTAAAATTTCATCAGCATCTTCTACCATAGTTCTAAATTTGAATAACCAAAATTCTTTGCCACCCTTACCCATTCTTTTATGTCGATAAAAAACAGATCCGGGTGAATCTAATTTTATTAAAATGGGAATAATTATCCAAACCGGAGCAAAAATAATAAACAGAATAATAGCGGCAAATATGTCTAGTATTCTTTTGGCCAAATCTGATCTCATCAAATTATAAATAATAGACATATTGTTAGATATATTTGTCAAATCCATCTTTCTGCAATTTTGCTACGATGTTTTTTACATCATTACTTTTTTTGCGATCACAAACTAACAATCCCAAACCCGTATCAACGACCACAATATTGCTAAGACCCAAAATTGCAATTGGTTGCTTACCACTATAAACTAAACTCCCGTTGGATTCTTCTATAATCACAGGAAAATTATTATTAATATCTTGTGATGGGATTACTACATTCTCATTATCATCTTTTTTTCCTAATTCATAAACTACTTGCCAACCACCTATATCATGCCAACCAAAATCACCTGGCAGTACATATAAATTATCAGTCTTTTCTGAAATAGCGGTATCAATTGGTTCCTGTGGAGTATCTGGATAATAACTATTGATTGCTTCGTTTTGTTTGTTAGTTCCTAAAAATGGTTGTATTTTCCTAATTTGTTTTGCTATCTCAGGTGATAATTTATCAAAGGCTTCCAATATATCATCTGCCCTCCATATATAATTATTAGCATTCCATAAATAATTGCCGGAGTCTAAAAATTGTTGAGCCAACTCCATACTTGGCTTTTCCTTAAAACCAGTAACTTTGTTAAGGGGCATTCCAGAATATTCGCCAATTTTAGCTCCTTTTTGAATATATCCCAAACCAGCGTGGGCAAACGTGGGTGTAATACCTACAGATATTAAATAGTGTTTATCAAAAGAAACTAAAGCTCCGGCCAGTAATGTTTTGCGATAAATATCTAATTTTGTAATTACATGATCAGATGCTAAGTTAATAATTACTCCACTGGGATCCTTTTGATATACAAAGGCAGCAGCTACCCCCATAGCAAGAGCTGTATTACATTTCATTGGTTCGCCAATAATATTTTGATCCAATATCTGTGGTACTTCTTTTTTAATTTCATCCACATACTTATCGCTTGTAATTATCACAATTCTACTTATATCAGTAAACTCTAAAGCTCTAGCTATAGTTTCTTGGAAAAGAGTTTTATTTGAGTAAAACTTCATGAACTGTTTTGGTTTTTTACTAATTGAAAGTGGCCACACTCTTGTACCGCCGCCGCCGCAAAGAATAACAACGTACACATGTTCTTTATATATTTCTGTATTCATAAGTATTTGCATAAAAATATTCATTTATATGCAATATTGTATATATGTTTTATATCAATTTTCATTCATATATTTTTCTATATATTGCTTAAATTGCCTCTTGAAGTTTGTCTTACCAAATTTTTCACTATTTATTTTACATTTTTTACTATCAAAAGTTGATTTTTCAAATTCCATTATTGCCCTTATTAAGCTTGTTTCATTTTGATTGTGAAAAAATAATCCTGTTTCTTTATCTATTATTGTATCTAAAACTCCACCTCTGCCATATGCGATTACTGCTTTACCATAAGCCTGAGCTTCCAATGGCGTGATCCCAAAATCTTCCAATCCTGGGAAAAGCAAGGCTTTACAATGCATATAGTAACCAGCCAGTTCCCTTTCTGTCAAATGTCCAGCAAATACAGTGTGCTTTCCTGCAAGTTTTTTTAAACTTGCTTCTTCTTCTCCAATACCTACCACAACTAATTTACGGTGTAGCTTTTCACATGCTTTAATTGCTAAATCTATTCTTTTATAAGAAACCAAACGAGATACTACCAAATAATAATTATTTATTAAAGGTTTAATCGCCTCTTTTTCAGTAGTTACCTCAACTGGAGGAAAAATAACATCACTTTCACGCAGGTAATATTTATATACTTGTTTCTCTATATAAGTAGATATACTAATTATTTTATTAATTTTTGTTGCAGTACTAAAATCTAACATTCGTGAAAACGGGGAGCTTATTTTCAATATCCTACCCCTAAGTCCCAAATCCTCATAATTTGCTTTTTGACTCCATAAATATCTAGTTGGAGTTAAACAATAGCATATATGTTTAACATTTTTAGGCAAACTAAGTGTTTTAGCTTCTGCAGAAGTTATCGAGATCACTAATTCATATTGGGATAAATCAAACTTCCTAAAAGCGTGGGGGGTTAATAAAGATAATAGTTGATGATGATTTTTAGCAAAAGGAATATATTGCAGCCAACTTGGAATTACGTTAAATACTTTAGCCCACTTTGCCTTTTTAGGATCATAAACTGATGTATAAAGTGGCGCTTGAGGCCAAATTTCATGTAATGCCAAAAGGACTCTTTCGGCCCCTCCCCAACTATTAACTCGATCGTATACAAATGCAATTTTGATATGAAATTAGAAAAAGACCAGCGTTCAAATAAATTATAACTGATCTTTTAATCTAGAAAGTGACTATATAAATCAAGCGTTTCCAAAGCTGCCTTATCCCAACTATATTTTGAGGCAAATTTTATCCCTCTTTTTATCCTAGCTGTTCTTTGCAAATCAGACATTTTTATAACAAACTCCATACCTGAGATCATTTTATTTAATTCGGTAGGATTAAAATAAATAGCATTATTTTCATATATTTCAGGCAAGCTTCCGGTATTACTTGATAGGATAATCGCACCGCTAGCCATAGCTTCCAAAGCCGGTAAACCGAAGCCCTCCATTAATGATGGCATTACAAAACCTAAGCTATTTTGATATAAAACAGACAATTCATCATCGGGAATCATTCCTGGCATAACGACATAATTCTGCATATTAAGTTGGATAATGTCTTTTTCTAATTTTTCCCAAAAATAATTACGAGCACAAGCAATAATCAACTGTATTTCGGTCCAATTCTCTATTAATTGCTTAACTGCCAAAATCAACATTTTAACATTTTTACTTGCATATGCTGATCCAGTATAGATGAAATATGGTTTTGTAATATTATATTTATTTCTAATTTTCTTTGTTTTAAGTTGATTTGCAATTTCAACGTCTGTAAAAGGTGTTCTAACACCTTCATAAATTACTTTAATTTTGTGCTCAAATCCTAAATAGTGAACAGCGATCTGATCTTTGGTGAAATATGAAGGAACAATAATTGCCTTTGAACGCTTTATGGCTTGAGCAATAACTAGTCGATATCCTCCGTATTTTAGCCAATACACCGGTAAGCTATGAGTTGTAACTGGTCTTCCTTTAAAAAAATGCTTTATCAGATCATGTATGGTAACAATGTATGGTGTTTTTAAAAAAATTGGGACATTAAAATGAGTAAAGTGCATCAAGTCTAATTTTTCTCTTTCAATTATCTTCTTGAGTTCAAATTGTTCTTTGTAAATTGAATAATGAGGTGCATTAGTTTCAATAATTTGACACTTTGATAAAGCTGTTTTATCTTTTCTCCATTCATCTTGCTGAAAAAATAGAGTAAATTGATATTGTTTACTACATTTTTTGATAATTTCTAACACTAATTCTCTTGTATAGCGACCTAATCCAGCATGGGTAACTCCCCAAAAGCGGCAATCGATTCCAATTTTTTTATAACTATCGCTCATATTTTTTTCTTTGCATATTTATTACCTGTTTAACAATAAGATTAGTAATGCGTGGATATTTTTTAAGGTAGTGTTTCTGATAAAAAAGCCACATCGCATTCCAAAAATGATAATTTGTTTTTTGTAATGAGCTATTATTAATTAGTTTATCGGTTTTTTTTCTACCAGACTTCCCTTTAAGATGGATTGCTGAATTATCACTGTTAAAACCTATCTTAAAACCATGCTGTTTTATTCTTAAACATAGATCTAAATCTTCACCATACATAAAAAAACCTTCATCAAATAAGCCTATTTTATCAAAAACGCTCTTTTTGATCATAAAAAATGCTCCCGAAATTGCATCTATATCATGAATTTTATCCAAATTTAAGAATCCCTGGTGATACTGTCCAAATATTTTAGTTTTGGGTAATATTTTTTCCAGTTTAGCAAAGTAGCTTAAACTTGCCCAAACAGTTGGGAAGCCGCGATGACACGCAGGATCCATTTTGTTATCTGGTAACATCAACTTGCAAGTACTAGCACTATATTCTAAATGCTCTTTCATGAATTGAATTTGTTTTAAAATTGTGTCTTTATCTACCATCACGTCAGAGTTTAATAACAAAATATATTCACTTTTGGCCATTCTAATCGCCTTATTATTTGCAGCACCAAAACCGATATTTGTATAATTTCTTATTATTTTAATATAGCTATTCTTAGACTTAAGTTTTTCAACCATCTCTATAGATCCATCATTTGATCCATTATCAATAATAATAGTTTCAAATAATGACTTATCCAGATCACTTTTGTCAATTAAATTAAGGCAATTGGCTAAAATATCTTTAGTATTATATGAAACGATAATAATAGATAACTGAGTCATATTAATTATTTATTTCCAACTTCTTTATATATGCGATCAAGTTCTTTGGAAATTATACTCCATTCAAATTGCTGGGCTACTAATTTTTTACCGTTTTGAGCTAATTTTTCTTGTAGTTGTCTATCTTTTAACAATTGAATCGTTTTTTCTGCTAAACCTTGATCAGTATCTGATATCAATACATCACTTCCTGATTTTACTGGCAAACCCTCCACACTCAATTTGGTACCCACAATTGGAAGACCTGTTGCCATAGCTTCCAATACTTTGTAGCGAGTTCCTTTTCCGGATCTTACTGGGGCAAGCAAAACATGAGCTTGACCATAAGCATCACGAATATCTGAGATGTTACCTGAAACGGTGATAGAATCATTCTTAGCATATGAAAGTATTTTTTTACTAGGGGAAAATCCGACTATATGTAGCTTGGCATTGGAAATTTGCTTGATTATTAAAGGCCATATTTTTTCAACCAAAAACTCGACTGCGTCTGCGTTAGGTAACCACTTAAAAGTTCCTACAAATAAAACCGTTGGATTAGAGGGCCTTTTAATCTTAGTTAGCTTAAAGTAATCCATATCCACACCATTTGCTACCACATCAATTTGCTGACTATTTCCAATTTCACTTTGAATAAATTGACGATCCTCATCTGACATAGTTACTAATCGATTAGCTTTTTCCCAATAATACTTTTCCCAATATTTGATTTTGGCTATGTCTAGATATAATAAGGGTTTAACTGGCCATAATTTACTTTTTTGTGCATAATTTTGATATCCTAGATATTCTATGGTTTGCTCTACTAACAAAGTTGGAATTTTTGTTGCTGGAATATTAGGCATCATATAAAAGGTTTCAGCATGAATTAAGTCATAACTTTGACGACTTAATTCTTTTACAATTAATCTGGAAGCCGACAGTGGCATGTTTCGAGTCACTAAAAATGGATAAGCAGTAAATCCAGCAAGTAAAATATTTCGTAAATCCCACGGATTTTTAGTACGCTTCAAAAGGACTACTTTTTTACAGAATTTATCTAACTCCTTTTTATATTTTCTTTCTGACTCATCTTTAATTAAAGAAAATAAAGTAATTTCATGATTATCTTTTAGATTTTTTAATAAATTGTAGGTACGAATTTGCCCTCCTGATAACAAGGGATATGGCAAATAAGGAGTTAACATCAATATCTTCATACAATAATAGCCCTGTTTCTTTTTTTTGATTCAGGACTTAAAAATCAACCTATTAAAGGCCAATTAAATATTCTGATTGCTTTGATTCTGAGTTTTTATTGCAATTACTAAGATCAACTATGACAAATTCGTCTGATTGTTCAACTATATTACAGGCGTATATCCATTTTTTAGTATATTCATCAAGTGTTGTTGAAATAAGATAATCAGCCCCCCGATCGACAAATTTTTCAATTTCCAACCCACCAGTTGTCCAACCATAGCGGTTGGTTTGGTATAAAAATGCTGAATCGTTATCGTATGGAGCAATTACTTTCGCATCTACTGGTAAAATCTTATCCGCTGCTTGTCCTGCATGTACTATTTCCCAATGATTAATATTAAAATATCCCCTTACCTCATACCATCCAAAAGCTAACATTAATACAACAAAACCTATAGCTAGTAAAAAATTAACAATCCTTTGTTTCAGACCATTACCAAATATTAATAAAAACTCAAACCCTTTTGCCATAAGTATGCAGCCAATCGGCAAAAGTGGCATTTGATAATAATCATGAGTTACATTTCCCTTGGCAATAATGGAAATATAGATAAATATACTGATCAGCCATAAATAATAAAACCAACCTTCTTTTTTATTTCTTCCTCTAATTAAACCTAACCAAAATAATACGAAACCACCGGTGGCAAAGACAAGTCGATTCATCCGATCAAAAATAATCCAGCGAAAAAAGGCTCCTGTAAATCGAATATTACCAGCGTTAAACAACCAATCTGTGCCAAATTGACCTTCCGGATGAGCAGCTATATGCCAACGCCACCACAAAAAAGGAACAAAAGCTAAAAAGAAAAATAAATAGCTTGCTTTATTTATAAATACTTTTAGTCCCCACTTTCTAAATACCAAATAAGCAATTGGTAGTATTAACACAAGTGCATATGGTTTGGTCAGCAAAGTTGCTCCGTAACTTAAACCTGCTAATACACTCCAAATTCTAGATGATGTATTTATCCAATAAGTGACCAAAAGCATTGTTAAAACTGAAAAGAAGATATGCAGCGGATCGGGCATGATCACTCTACCATAATAAATAGAAAACGGTAAAATGCCAAAAAATAATCCGGCCAACAAGGCAGATCTTTTAGAAGAAAATTGCTTAACTAATAAATATAACAAAACTGATGTTAAGCTTGAAAAGAAAACACTCACCAACCTGGCATACATTTCATTAACTCCAAATAGTTTATAAAAGGGATAAGTTAATATGTTATAAAGTGGAAATTCAGCTAAAAAATAACGATTAGGATTTTGATCACTCATCCCATTGAGTGAATTTAGCGAATCAAATTGAGGTAGTAAAGGATTAAACCTTTCTTTAATGAAATTACGCGAAACGGCTGCTGTATCAGCCTGCCTCCAAGAATGCCAATCAGCTACTGGGTTATCCAATCTATAAAGACGTGGAATAAAACTAATTATAAATAAAAATAATACGATAATTATATCTTTTTTAGTCATTTTTAATTTTTCTACTTTTTACAAGTACTTTTTTAGAATCTGCTAACTCCAAAACGGCTAAGGAGGTTAAAATTCCGATCAATGACCACATAGTATAAGCTACTTTTGAAGATTCAAAAATATCAATATAAGACGCGTTTACTATTAAACCTATCAGCACACCAATCCCACTTGCAAACAGTCCAGCATAAAATAAATTGTTTGTTTTACGAAACGCCTTATAAAATAAAATTCCTGACAGAATAAAAATCCAGTTAAATGTTATAAACCCCAAAAGACCAGTCTCACCTAGCATTCTTAAAAAATCATTATCTGTTGATTCAGCAGTTGTTTGCTCCCATACCTTTTCTTTGACAAGAGTAGAGTATCCAGATCCTAATAAAGGATTACGTAAAAATCCAGCTATTGCTCTTGGCCATAATGCGTCCAACCTTATTCCAGTTGATAATCCATATTTGAGAGCATTTTCTGAATAACCACCTCCACCAGTAGCTCCAGTAGCTGAATCTGTAGCGTCTGTTGTCGCCGACTCACTAGCTTGCGGTAAATCAATATAAACATCTTCTGGTTTAAGTAGGGGTGTTTTTTCATCACCTGGTTTAACAGAGCTCGGTGGAGTATCTGATTTGTCAGCTACTATTGATAGTTGTTGTTCAATGCTTAGGTCGTCTCTATATGCTATTCCATTTGTAGGTGGCTCTTTTTTAAATGACTTTTGGAAAAAACTCTTAACACCATCTAATTTAATAACTTGAGAAAATCTTTCAGACATCGGACCGATTGTCAGCATGACAGCAAAACTAAAAAGCATTACCATTAACCATCTTGATAAAGCCCACCAAATTGTTTTCTTAAATGATAACAAAACAAATACAACAGTTATTGAGACTACAAAAGCTGCAAATGAGGTTCTGGAGGCTGTTAGATTAAGCAACCAATATTCTGCTATAGAAACAATAAATAATAATATTTTTAGAAGTTTATTTTTAACAATAAAAGATAACGGTATTAAAATAGCTAAGGTAATCATTGTATAGGCTGCCAAATCATAATGTCCCCCAAAGGTAGATAAAACTCTGGCATGTTCAGTTAAATATAAGACAATTCCTTTAGCAAATTCTCTATTCATGGTGGAGTATGCCGGCCAATACATATACTTCTGTCCAAAACCATAAATTATTACCCCTATTACAGTGGTAATTAGCGCTCCAATAAATAATTTGATTTGCTCTTTTTTATAGAGTCCAGAGAAAAATATAAATAGTAATGAAAAATATTCAACTCTTCTAAATAAGTGAAAATAGAGCTTCATGATCTGATAAGATTCATGCGTAACAGTTTTAGTAATAAATATGGCTGATAAGGTTGATAAAAATCCTATAACTAAGTAAATGGCTACAGGTTTGAAAAGTGGGTGTTTTGCTAATTTAATTTTACCTCTTAAAAGCTGAACAAACCAAATTAGACAAGCGAGTAAAACCAAAAAGTCTTCCAACCTTACCCTTACGTTATAGCCTGGTAACACATCAAACATTGGCCACTTAGGATAAAGAGGTATAAATATCAATAAAAATAAACTAAATCCTAGAAGAATATTTTGATCTATAAACTGTAAAATGGATCTAAAATTAATTTTCATATTTCTTGCTATAAATTATTTTTAATGCCTGTTTGTATACAGTAACTTTGTTTGGACTTATCATACCAAAGACTATAACTCTTAACAACGCACCTAGTCCTAAAATAATTTTTAAGATCTTCAAATTTTGAGAGTAATGTTTTTGATAAAAGGTAATTAAACCCTGAAACTCTCCAATAATGGCAGCTTTAAAACCATCCACAGAGGAGGCTCCTTTTAGATGATAGATAAAAGGCTCTGCCCAATATTTAACCCCACAACCATTCTGTTTAAGACGGTAGCATAAATCAACTTCTTCACCATACATAAATATCTTTTCATCAAAACCACCTACAAAATCATAATTATTTTTCAACATTAATATGCACGCACCAGTAACCCAATCAACTTCATGATTATCGTTATAAAAAGAAGACGTGTTCTGCTGATATGGTTTAATAATTCTTTTTATTAAAGGCAAATCGTCAATAAATAACATTTGCATTATAATTTTTGACAGACTGGGAAAATAGCCAGCTGAGGGTTGAATTGTATTATTTTGATTAAGCAATTTAATACCAATAATTTCATTCTTTTGATCTTTCAACTTTGTAATTAAATCATTGATAGTTCCTTTTGGAATAATTGTGTCTGAATTTAATAACATTATCCATGTACCTCTTGCCTGAGCTACTCCCTGATTATTTGCTTTACCAAAACCAAGGTTATCATTATTTTCAATTATTTTAACCAAGGGATAAGACTCCTTTATCAATTTTACTGAGTCATCACTTGAAGCGTTATCGACTACAATTATTTCTATATTCTTTGAGCAATTTTGATTAATAATTGAATCCAAACAATTTGTTATTAGTTTGTAGGTATTAAAATTAACGATAATTATAGAAAGATAAGGAGTATTTTTCATGCGCAAAAGCGTGGATTACAAGAAAAATTAATTATTGGTTTTCTTTTATTGAAACCATCTAGCTCTGCCAATTTTATATTTCAAATCAGATATATTTCTCTTTCTAATTTCTCTGGCAGGAACTCCACCAACGACAGACATTGCATTCACATTCTTAGTCACTACAGCTCCAGCTCCCACCACTGCTCCTTTACCAATCACAACTCCTGGCATAATAATTGCTCTTGGACCGATAAAAACATAGTCATCAATGATGACCTCTTTTTCTATGGCATGAAAATCGCTAGCATCAATATCGTGTTGTGAGTTATAAATCATAACTTCTGAGGCTATATCAACGTGATTCCCGATTAAAAGCTTAGCCCTGCCATCCAAAAAAGCTTGATTACCAATAACAGTATCTTCTCCGATAGAAATGTTTTTGGGTTGAAAGAAGTTGGCAAACATATGAATACTCGTTCCTTTGCCAATTTTTATACCTGCTAAACGGTAAAAGAAACGTCTCACATGATGTAAAGGAATATTACCAACACACCTAAGTAACATAAGCTCAAAATCAAGCAAATAGTTATTAATTCTATTGATAATTTTTATAAGTATCTCTTTATTTGTTAAAATTTTTCCTGTTTTATCTTTCATATATGCTTATTATAGCTTATTTAAGAAATCTAATAATTAAAATCTTTTAACATACTTATTATTTTGTTCAACTAAACCAGATAAAACATCTATTGTAGTCTGAGCACATTGACGCCATGAAAATTTGGAAGCGTATTTCTTCCCTTCAGCTATCATTTCCATTCTTTGATTAACCGGTAACTCTATCATCCTAACTAGGCTTTTTTCAATTTCTACAACCGAAGTTGGGTCTTCTATATACATAGCCTGAGGTCCAGCAACTTCTGGTAAACTTGAAGCTCTGCTTGTTATCACAGGAACTCCTAAAGATAAAGCTTCAAGAACGGGTATTCCAAACCCCTCAAATAAACTAGGCATTACTAATCCTAAGCTATATCTTAATAATTCATGTTTTTCAAATTCCGATAAAAACCCGGTAAAAATGACACTATCAACTAATCCTAAATCTCTTACTTTCAACATTATTGGCTCGTATAGCCAACCTTTTTTACCAACAATAATTAACTGATGGTTCTTAAATTCAGCTAGATTTTTCAAATGAGAAAAAGCTACGAAAAGGCGTTCTAGATTTTTTCGTGGCTGAATAGTGCCAATAAATAAAAAGTATGGGAGATCTATTCCGTATTGTTTTTTTAAATTCTGGTAAGAATTATCTCTTTCGGTTTTGTTTAGAGTCATATCAAACCCAGGGTAAGTTACTGTAATTTTCTCTGGATCTATATGATAATTGTCTACAATATCATCTTTTGAAAACTGAGAAATGGTAAAAATATGAGCTGCTTGTTTTACACTATACTGCGTCCATGCAGTTAATTGTTTTAGGTCCTTTTCTAAAAACTCGTTAGGGAAATGCAAAAATGCTAAATCCATTATAGTAATAACAGATTTAATTGGAGATTTCCTAGGACCGTAATGACCAGGTGAGAAGAATATATCAGAGCCGCTTCCTTTTAGTTTTTCAAAATAAAGCTGTGAAGGTAATCTCCATTGGGTCCACGCCTTAGCTGGTCCAGTAACAATATAATTCCAAGCTGGATTTTTCAAAGGTAAACTATTGTTAGGTTTATTTTTTAAATAAATCCGAAATTTTAAGTCACTTCGTTTATTTGTTAACAAACTAAGTTGTTGCAAAAGATTGAAAGCATAAACATTAGAGCCTACTTTTTGTTCGACATTGGCTTCGTTACCATCAATTCCAATTAACATATTTTAGATGTAGTTTTTTTGCATTAAAATTAAGCAAAAATTTTATTGTAAATATTGTACTAATCAATATAATTGGTATATATAAGACTCCCCATGCTTGATTAATGTTACTGGTACCAATTATTAAATAACTAATTGGCAGACTAAAAAATGACAGCAGCATAAGTTGCTTTTTACCTTTTAATATAAATAATGATAAACCATTTATAAAAAATAAGATAGCAAATGGCTTAAAAGCAAAAAATACATACTCCCAAGATCCAAAAGCTAAAGTATTGTTTACCAAGT
>CAYXFC010000001.1:0-27738 GCA_964464155.1 uncultured Pseudomonadales bacterium | reverse complement strand
CTGTTGGAATATGTTTTAAGCGCACTGCAGTAGAAACTTTGTTAACATTTTGACCTCCATGTCCTCCGGAACGAAACGCTTCAAAATCAATATCTTCTGGTCTAATTTTAGTTACTAGATCATCATCTAAAAGTGGTGATACTTCGACCCCAGCAAATGAAGTTTGTCTCAAATTATCAGCATTAAAAGGAGACAGCCGTACTAGCCGATGTGTTCCCCTTTCACCTTTTAAATAACCATATACATATCTTCCATTTATTAAAAAAGTGATTGATTTTATACCAGCTTCATCACCTTTTCTGATATCAGCTACAGAATATTTCCATTTCTTCCTTTCAAAATAACGCTCATACATCCTTTGCAACATTGCCGCCCAATCACAAGCTTCAGTTCCCCCTTGTCCAGCGTGAATTGAGAAAATAGCTCCATTTTTATCATATTTACCTGATAAAAATACTTGTTTTTCTAGTTCGTCCACTAATAATTTTGCTTCTATATAATCCTTTGTTAAAACCAGCTCATCTTGAGTAGTTAGTTCATTTTCCATTAGATTTAAGGTTTCAATATTATCTGTAATAATTTTTTGTGACTGAGCTACTTTGGCAATATCTTCTTTTAGAGCTGTTAATTCCTGCATTTTCTCTTGAGCTTTAGTTGGATTATCCCAAAAATTATTATGAGAAGATTCTCTCTCTAATCTATTAATACTTTCTTGTTTACGACCAAGTTCTAGTTTATTAATAATGGGGATTAAACGCTGCTCAAGCTCGATGAATTGATCTCTAATTTGGGACATATAAAAAGGGTTAATTTTGACTACCTGATTGGGTAGATTCATTCCAGCCTGAACATATTTGTTTATAAACTTCTCTCCTTATTTCCTCTTGAGCTTTTTGTGTTGTTTGCGCAGGTAAATCTTTTAATTGAGCAACTCTTTCTTGAATAACTTTATTTATGGTGCTTTTTATAGACTGGCTTAGATTTTGATCAGAAGCTGCATTTTCAATAGCTTCATTAATTCCTAAATCAGATGATTCAACCTGGTCAGCCAAATGTACAGTTTTTTGAGTCAATATTGGCATAATTTCATCGCTTTTATCCCAAGTAACACCTAATACTTGTCCCAAAACGGGCACTTTTTCTATCGGAGAGATAACATAGTCTTGCATTAACTTAGGAAAAAAAAGCCGCCCCAAAATAATACTTCCAAAAAAGAATACTATAATTACCTTAAAAAATGTCAGAATAAATTTCATAAATATTAAGGAACGTAAACAAAAGGTAAGTCTTTTATTTTAATATTTTTAATTACTTCAGCCGTGTTATTACTCACATTATAATAGGCTACTTCTTCATTACATGTTAAATTGTCAACAATATTAATGGCGGTTCCTAGATAGTTATTTTGCCATATAAAAGGTTTTGTGTGTGGGAAATTAAGTTTATTTATACTTTGAATTAAGTTATCATCAGTTAATTTTTCAAGAGCATATCCTAAGTTTTGATATATCTCCAGTTGAGTATATCCTGTAATATAAGTTAAACCTTTTCGACAAGAAGTAATACTGTAGGGATTTCTGGCAACAATCAATCGGTTTTGGTTATACCAAGACACTAAACTGCCATCCACACCTAATGGTGTTAGTTTTGATGTTCTAATGTCAAATAAAGCAATCCCAGTTGCTGATTCTAACATTATTTTGCTTTGATCATCATTAAATAAAATATTGCTCTCTTTCTTCATTACAACATTTGGAAATAAATTGAGATTTTTTGCCCCAGTTTGGACTATGCCCAATACATAATTTTTTACCTTGTTGTCATTGGATAATTCGACTATTAAGCCAATTAGGGTATTGTCACTGTTTACAAAAAAATTGGTTAAGGGTAACCCAATCTCGATAATTTCTTGTTGTAAACCAGTCTTAAGATCCAACCTCATGAGAGATTTTTTACCAGATCCGGCGTTAGTAATAAAATATATATATCTTCCTTCTGATGATAAAACTGGCTTAAGTATATTTGTTGAAATTGATGGAGTTTTTATATGTTCAAATTGTTGATTATTTTGCAACCAAATTTCATCATAACTATCATTGTTTTTACCTGTAATAATATAAAGTTGATCATTTTTTAATTTCCCCAAATCTTGTATTTGTCCTGAAAAAGTAGCTACGACAATATTTTGGCCATTTTTAAGTTCATAAGCTGATAGAGTATTTAGTTGGGGATATAAAAATACGCCCTTTGGTATACTTAAGTTAATTAATTCGGTTTCGGTGTTATTAAGTGTAGGAATTGAAGTAGCTTGAGTCTTTGAATGGATTAGACTGGATTTATTGTCTTTGACAAAACCCCTTAAATTAAGATAAATAATTGTCCCAAAAAATAAAATAAGGCTCAATGCTCCCCATACAATTTGGTTTTGGGAGTAGATAATATTAGCTGGTTTGGCAGGTTTTAGTTTGATAAAGCTAATCATAATATTTACCTTATTGTACACAACTAAAAAAGCATAGATTGATCACGATCTAAATCTTTACGTGACTGAAATGTTCCTTTGTTATTAATTAGTTCCACTAGCATTGGATAAGAGGGTATTCCAGATTGTTTTTGAAAATACAGTGAATATTGTCCTTTGGGTTCCACGGGTAATTCGTAATTTACCGTAATAATTTTATTTTCTTGGTGAGGTATTACTACAAAAAACCCATAAACAGTAACGTCACTGTTTTCTAGTTTGTTAACTTCTACTAAATCAGTATCAATATTATTATTATTATTAACGCTGAAGGTGACATTTTTAGCAAAAGAAGGCAGGTGAAAGCGAATATAATCACGGAAATCTCCTCCCCAAATTTCAGGTGGCTGTGGCCTATTGGTAGTATTATTATTATCTATCTTCATTGTATGTTTAATAATAACTTTGTCAGGTGTGAAAGTTACTTTCCTTTGAGCCGCGCGCGTAATGCAACAGTTAGCTTTATTGGCTCCCAAATTTGCCTCTGAAATATATAGGTAATCCTGTACCCCCTTTTCAGTCTTTTTCCAATCAATTGCTCCATCCCATCCTAACTTAGCGATTATCGATTGAGCTTGGGCGTCTTTGAAATAAAGTTGAATATTTTTTTGCAAAAATTGATGAGAAATAATCTCGAATAAATTAGCCATCTGATTATGGTTAAGTAATTTTATTTGAGCAAGTAATTGATTTGTTGCCTGTTGGAGAAAATCTTTTTTAGCTGTTGATCCAGGGAAAAAATTCATTTCCGCCTGATGCTGAGCTGTTTCATACAAATTTTCCTTAGTTAAGACTACTTTATAATCACCAACTGAAATTTTACCTAAATAATTTATCAATTCTTCTACTACTTCTAAATTAACTGCCACAGTCCCATCTCGCCGCCCTGCTCCTCCTCTTTCCAAAAACCAGTCAATATCTTGAGCAGCTTTAGTAAAATCACTATCCCAGTTGCTATCACGCAGTTTCCAGGTTCCATGTCCAAATGCAGTCTGCAGAGATATAGGAGCTTCAATATGTCCAGTTATGGCCCCATCTGGGACATAAATATCAGATACTTCGTAGTTTATTAGTTTTCCTTTGTTAAAATAAAAAGTTACGTATGAACCCATAAAACCTCCGGTTGGCCTGATCTCAGTATTATTTTGTAACAAAACTGTGTAATGTTTTTCACTATCTCCTCCTAATAAATCAGGTGTCAGCATAATAGCTTGATCTATGTAGTCTTGATTTTGCTGATAAAATTGCCATGCAAATTTAAGATCTTTAGATTGATTAAGCAAAGAGTCCACCCATGATTGCGCTGTTAAAAATGAAATGTCTTTTTTAAGCTCTAAATAATTTAGATAAAATTGGTCATAAACTAAAGAAAAGTCAGTACTATCTATGTTGGTAACTGATTTAAATAAAGACTCTAAAGATTTGCCTAACGAGATCGTGTGTAACAATGCCTGGTTGCTATGATAGATTACTTGTATGGGGCGACCTAATATACCTAACGAGTTACTAAATTGAGTAAGATTGTTTATTAAATAGGTAGTTTTTTCCACAGTTGACCATGATCCGTTTTTTATTGCCACATAGCTGGTCAGAAGCAAACTAAATAAAATAGTAATGTATGCAGCACATACAAAAAGCAAACTAATGAGGCTAAAACGCACAACTCTACCAATTCTCATAGTTATAAGTATAATAGGTAATGTAGATAATTTCTAATCCTTACTATGCTTAATATTATTGGCCGTTTTATATATGATGTATTAAAAAAGCTTTCTGTGTGGATACGCTCTGTATTTGTTAGTGTTTTTGCTCTTATAATGATATGTTTTGTCTTCTTTCTAATTTTAGGTTTGATTGTAAATTCTGCATCAACAAGTTCTAATCTATCAACTGTTTCTGAAAAAATAATTCAAAACAATAACGTAAGCGATAAGATTGCATTGGTCTCATTAACTGGAGTTATAGTTAGTGAAAATCAAAATAGTATATTATCTTCAACTGATAATGTAATTACTCCAAATTTATTTCGTGAGGTCTTGGCTAAAGCCAAATCTGACCCCCAAGTAAAAGCGATTGTTTTTGATATTAACTCTCCAGGGGGTTCTCCTGTTGCTTCAGATAGAATTTATGAACAAATTGTGGATTTTAAGAATAATACTCAAAAACCGGTAGTTTTCTTAATGGGTGACCTAGCAGCATCGGGAGCTTATTATATTGCTTCAAGTGCTGATTTTATCGTGGCTAATCCTTCAACTTTAACTGGATCGATTGGAGTAATCATGGAAACATATAACTTGGAAGATTTATATAAAAAAATTGGAGTTAGTAAAAATACCTTTAAGCAGGGAGAGTATAAAGATATTCTTAATGATTCTCGAGAAATTACTGATCAAGAACGTAAAATTATTGATAGTCTAAATGAAAACACTTATAACTTGTTTATTAAAAGAGTGGCTGATGGTAGAAAAATGACCATAGAACAAGTAAAATTACTGGCAAATGGTCTAATATATTCTGGTTCTCAAGCTAAAGATAACGGTTTAATAGATAGTTTAGGAAATATGGATGAAGCATTTTATCAGGCAAAGTCACTGGCAAATATCCAGGACTATCAAATAGTTGAGTATAATACAGGATCTGTATGGAACGATTTATTTAGTTCGGTACGCATACCAGATATTTATAGTCTTATACAAGCTTTACCTTTTTTGCCTAAAACATATTTGGTGCAAAAATGATCTCAATCAAACTTCAACTATATTACTTGTTTACTAAATATTTCCAAATTTGGGCTAAGTTGGTATTGAGAAGATGGAAGCCAATTATTATTGCTGTTGTTGGAAGTGCGGGAAAAACTAGTACCATGTTGATGATTGAGCAGGTTCTAAAAAATCACGTTAGTATCAAAACTTCTTATAAAACTAATGCCGCCAGCTCAATTCCTCTTAATATTATTGGGCTTACTCAACATAGTTTCAGCGCCTTTGAATGGTTAATTTTACTTATCAAAGCTCCATTCGCCGGATTAAAAACTTATAAAGAAAAAATTTATTTATGTGAACTGGATACTGATAGAGATGGTGAAATGAAGTTACATACCAATCTAATCAAGCCAGATATCTGCTGTTGGATAAGTGCTTCACCTGCGCATACAGCAAATTTTTCTGGTTTAACTGATCAACAAGTTTACCAAAATATGCTTGATGACCAAAGTGAAGCGGTAAAAAAAACTAAATCACTTATCCTGGTAAATGAAGATGATACAGCTATTAAAGATGTTATAAAACAAATAAAAACTCCAATACAAAAAATTACATTCAATAGTGATAATAATGATTTGATTTGGTTATTGGAACATAAACTTAGTTTTAATGGTACTAATATTGATTTTGGTCTTAATCCTGCAAAATTAGCTTCTTTGATTGGTAGAAATATTAACTATAACCATATAGAAATTCATAACCCTCATACTTTAATATCATTTATTAATCTTTATGGAGTTGCCATGGCTATTATTATTGGCATAAGTTTTGGTTTGGATCCTAAGCAGATAGCCCAAGCTTTACAAAAATTCCGTCTACCTCCTGGTAGAATGTCGCTTTTTGCTGGTAAACATGCTACGACAATTATTGATAGCACTTATAACGCTAGTAAATTAGCTACCAAAGACGCCTTGGATGTGCTTAAACTAATTGGAACCAACAAAACATTGGCTGTTTTAGGAGATTTAAGAGAATTGGGCACAATTGCTAAACAAGAGCATGAAGATTTAGCCAAATATATAGTTAGTCAAAAAATTGACAGAGTCATATTAGTTGGTCCAACCATGAAGGATTTCGCACTACCAATATTTATCAATAACGGTTATCAACTAGGACAAACGGTGTTTGCGCTTAGTCCAAAAGAGACTAAAGGCCTGATAAATCAAGCAGGTTTTCTTAAAAATGGAGAAACTGTTTTAATAAAGGGATCTCAAAACACCTTATTTTTAGAAGAAATCGTTGCCTCGTTATTAGTTTCGCAAAAAGATTATCAAAACCTCTGTAGACGCGAAGCAATATGGAATGTTGCTAGAGCTAAAATTTACTAACTCCTCACTGAAGATAAAAAATCATATCCTTGCCGCATTCGTTTGCGTATATGACTTGCTACTTTTTTCTGCCAATTACTAAATCTAATTTCTTTAATAACTGATTCAAACACCGTATCTTTTTCAGCCTCCTGTTTTTGTAATAATACTTTAACTTTACTGTTCATAATTTATCCTCTCCTTTCAATCTATCATGCTAATGAATCAAGGTATTATGATTTTAATTTTTATCTGATATCAAATTTCCCCTTAAAAGCTGCTACTGCAATATCTGTGGCTTGATCAATTGATAAAAATTCGGTACTTAAACAAAGATCATAATAATGAGATTTTTTAATGTCTTTAGAAAAATATTTATAAACATAATCTCGGCGTGACTTCAAATATTTATCAATCGTTTGCCTTGCCTCCATTCTGTTCTTATTTTCAAACTGCATAGCATATTTAATTAATACTCTGCGCGGAGCAGTTACCCTAACTCTCAAAGTAGCTTCCGGGGGAAGAATAAAATTAGCTCCTCTGCCTAATACTACAAATGGTTTTTTAGCTGCGGTTTCGAGCAATACTTCTATCAAAGTTCTTATAAAAGTATATTCGTCTAGTTTTTTTAATCCCAAAAAATTATTTATAATTGATTCCCATGGTGATAAGGTTTCTTCTCTTAAGGCCTCTTCGACTAAATGTGTATCAAGGCCAGCTTTTTTTACTATCATTTTCATTAATTTTTTCTTTTCTAAATATTCAAGTCCCAGTTTTGAGGCTACTTTTTCAGCAATATCCCTACCACCCGATCCTGGATCTCGTGAGACAGTAATAGTGGGAAAGATTTCAACCGGTAATTTTTTAACGTCTAGGATTTGTTTCATTATTTCGGAATATTGAAAATTCTGGTCAATCATCTTTTGATAGTTAAGCATGTAATCCTTTCTCTTAATTTTTTACTTGTTAATATATATAACCTTATCAGGATTAAATTATAATGAAGATTTACTTAGTAAAAATTTGATTTAATTATAAAGATGGACTGTTCCTTATCAATAAGTAATATATACTTACTATATTGATATAATTCGTGATTTGTATATTAATAGCAAACAGTTTTTAACTACTTATTTATGCTAAATAAAAATTGATAATAATCCTATAATGTGTTATAATAGGCACTTGTTATTTATCTTTAGCGCAAACTATAATGAGGCATATATGGAATTTGATAAATTAGTTGTATCATTTCTGGTAGATGAAGTCGTAGGCGGCTTTTTTATTTCTGTTCCCCCTGGACATATTGCCTGTTTATATGACCGAGGCCGCGGAGTTTTGAATAAAACATGGGGACCTGGCTTACACCTTAAGATACCTTTTTGGCAAATTGCAAAGTTGTTTAATGCTCAAATTTTAGAATACAACATAAGTCGGAATTTTCATGATGTGACAAAAGAGGCTTTAGGTAGTAAACCTTTAATCGCCACTACCAAAGACGGTAGCGATGTTGAAATTGAAGGGTCTATTTTGTTCAAAATTAATAGACAACAGGCACCACAAATATGGGAAAATATTGGTGAAAATTTTATCTCCAAAGTAGTTAGACCAGTTTCTAATAGTAAAATTTTATCTGTATTATCTGAGGTTACTTTTGATCAATTAAAAACATATCGTGGTCAAGTTGAAAAAAAGGTAAAAGAAGAGCTCCATGAAAGCTTTAAGGATAAAGGGCTTATTTGTGAGGGCTTTTTATTATCAGAATTTCACAAACATTTGCAATCAAACGAAGTTCCTCAAACTCAAATTTCACAGCCAGTTGTTACAGGAGCATAAATAATCTTTTTTCTTTCATCTTAAAGGCATATAAGCCAGGTTCTGTCTAGTCCCGATGAATCGGGAGAAGCAATGATTTCTCTAAGCTCTCTATCTTCGGTTCTATGGAAACATCACCTTATCGAACCTGTCGGAGATTGCAGCAGGGAGGATTGCCAAATCTGGCCATATTATGTACCAGCTATCTGACCATTAGTCAGCGTTTCATTCTGTCAGCTTAAAAGCGCAGATTCGTCACTGTTGCTCTTACTGTAAAGTTTACACTTTCTCCCGATTGCACGGGACACCCTATGTTTTGCTGCCTGGACTTTCCTCTCTGATTCTTTCAAAGAAAGAATCAGAGCCATTGCACTACCTTTAAGATATATTTATTATATCACTTACAAGAAATTATTACCCATATATAGGTCAAGCTATTGACTTTAGAGCTGACATAGATAAGAATAAAAAAGATTCACAAACCGATTTACAATCAGAAAGGAAACTTTATGGCCTATTACGATACACAATTACAAGATTTTATTCTAGGTGCTGGTACTGTTTCTCTAATTTCCAGTATTATTCCTAGATTCATCGGAGCACTTCTAATTTTTGGGGTTGGTTTTTTGGTTGGAAAATGGGCTAAAAAAATTGTTGTGAAAATTTTAGAATCACTAAATTTATCTAAATTAGCAAAAAAAACTTCTCTTGAAGCGTTTTTAGATAAAGCAGAGGTAAAAACTAAAATCGAAGAAATTATTGGAGGTTTAGTTAAATGGCTTATAGTTTTGTTGTTTACAGCGGCCTCGATCAATATGCTTGGTATACCAACTATTTCTGATGTACTAAACGGCGTCTTGAATTATGTTCCTCGAATTGTATCTGCCATATTTGTCTTAGGTATTGGTGTACTCTTGGCTGGAATTATTGAAAGTATGGTAAAAGGTGCAGTAGGTCAATTTGATGTTAAATTAAGCAGACTGCTTGGAAAAATTGCTAGCTATATAATGGTTATTATTGCAGCTATGGCTGCTATTAACGAGCTGGGTATAGCTAAAGAATTAATTAATATCTTATTTATCGGTCTTATATCTATGTTATCTTTAGGTTTTGGATTAGCAATTGGCTTAGGAGCCAAAGATTTGGTTTCAAAAATTTTAACTGATTGGTATGTGCAATTCAAAGAGGAAATGGAGAAAAAACAGCAATGACCATTTTCCAAGCGTTCATCCTAGGGATTATTCAAGGTCTAACAGAATTTTTACCTGTTAGCTCTTCTGGACACTTAGCATTAGTCCAACATTTTATGGGACTGCCTCAAGTTCCAATAGCTTTTGACGTACTTTTACATATGGCGACACTGTTGGCAGTTGTTTATATTCTATCTAGACCTATTAATGATTTAGTTGTTAAAACTTATAAAGCTATCGTCTCCCGGAAAATTAATCAGATTCCCAAATTATTATGGCTACTGATTATAGGGACAATTCCAGCCGCTATTTTAGGCTTATTATTTAACGATTATATGGATACTATCTTCCAATCTGTAAGATATTTCTCGATTGGTTTTTTAATCACTAGTATTTTGCTAAATATCGCAAGCCATATTAGGTCACAAGAGAAAAGCCTTAAGCAAATGAGTTTGATGGAAAGCTTTAAGATTGGCGTATTTCAAGCAATCGCTATATTCCCAAGCATCTCACGTTCAGGAGCAACAATATCAGGAGCTTTACTTGCTGGTTTTGGAGTTAAAGATGCTTTTACTTTTTCTTTTTTACTGTCAATCCCAGCAATTTTAGGGGCAAGTATTTTACATATTAAACAAATATTTTATATCAACTCATCACAAATACCTGCTTATTCTGTGGGCTTTATAGCTGCTGCTATTTCTGGATATATTGCTTTGCTTGTTTTCCGTCAAACTCTAATAAATAAAAAACTATCTATTTTCGCCTATTATTGCATGTTTTTAAGTCTCCTGATTTTCTTTTTTGTGAAATAACTATGCGGTTTAATAAATTCATATCGCCATTTCTACTTGTATTTTTTACTTCTTTAGTCGTTTATTTGTTGACTTCGCCACATTTTCCTGTTTCTTATGGTGATAGTGATGAACTAACTACTACGGGATATTTTTTAGGGCTTCCTCATCCTCCTGGATACCCGTTGTTAAATTTTTTTATCTTTATCAGCACTCATTTGCCTATCAAGTTATCAATAGCTTACAAGGCAAACTTGGTATCAATTATTTTTGCTGCTTTATCCGTTGGGGTTTTTTATTTGTTGGCTAAGTTAATATTAAGTTTTGTTTCAAAAGATAAAACTAAACTAGAAATAATTGCCGTGTCTTTAGCTTTGTTTTTAGCTTTTACCCCCGTATTTTGGACCTACAGTATAGTTACTGAAGTATTTTCATTAAATATTTTATTATCATTATTAATTATTTATTTAACACTAAAATTAAAACAAAAATGGCAGTCTAAATTGTGGTATTGCTTATGTTGCTTTATCGGATTTGGACTCGCGCACCAACAAATAATTATTCTAACTATAGTTCCATCATTAATTTTGCTTTGGAATGAACTTAAAAGAAATTATAAACAGGTTTTGTTGGGCAGCGGGTTAATTATTGTCATACCTATAGTTTTATACACTACTTTATTTCTCACAGCTAATCAGGAAGCTCCTCAATCATGGCAAGTTAATTATACTTTTCAAGGCATAAAAGATTATTTACTCAGAAAAGATTATGCACCTAATAAATCAAATAGCGCTTATCTTTCTGATGTAATTAATAATCACAATTTTAATGCATTTGTGGTTTATTTAACTGATGTAATTAGTCAAATAGGTTTTCCTTTATTTATCCTAGCCTTGATAGGAATATATATTTTGTTTAGTCTCTTACCTAAATATGCTGCAAGATATTTATTAGCTATCTTTTTATTAAGTGGTCCTTTGCTGGGATTTTATCTAACTTTCCCTCAGTCCCCCACTAACCCTGCTGCTATTGCTATGGTTACAGCCATTACACAGCGAATGTATTTAATGGGATATCCTATTTGGATTCTATTACTAATTCTCCCTTTATTAATAATTTCAAAATATCATAAGAAATTAATATATTTCATGGTTTTGTTCCCCATTATTCAATTTGCAATTAATTTCCGATATCAAAACATTGCCAATTATAAGATCGTTGCCGACTACAGCAGTAACATTTTACAAAATTTACCCAAAGAAGCTGTGTTAGTTTGTTTTTCTGATATCTCATGTTTTTCACTCAGATATTCGCAGTCTATTGACCAAATACGCCAAGACATCACAATTATTCCTGTTACTTCAAAATTGCAAAATTATACTGCTAAACAAAGTCCTCAATTATTTGAAAATATTTATACACGTAATCCTCAAAGAATTGGCTCAATTATCAGTTGGGCTTTATATCAAAGTAAAAGAGTATATGTTGCCGGAATCTTGCCAGATTATATAGAATTTATGGGACTTGATGGTCAGGCTTTTTATTTAATTCCCAAAGATTTAGTTTTTGAAATTAGCAAACAACCAACTGCTGAACTGGATAAGTGGCAAAATTTTACCTTTGATCAACAATTACTTGACTATCCTAATTTGTTTACTAAAGCATTCAAGTTAATGCTCTTTGAACAATACGCCAAAAACGCCACACTCTATGCTAGATCCACCCAAAAAAACTTAGCTATATCATATTACCAAAAGGCACTTAAACTCAAACCTAATGATCCAACTATCTCTCAATTACTAAAAGATTTACCTCAATATCCTGGAGACAAAGATTACCAGTCCCAAGACCGAGTAATTAATAGTCAACAAATTATAGATAAAGTGGGTTTTTGTGAAAATAATCTTCAGTGCATATTACATTATTACCAACTTGCCTCCTTTGTTGATCCTACTAATATTGCCATTAGGCAATATTTGATTAAATTATATGGAGATATTGGAGCAAAAGAGTTAGTGAAAGAAGAAAATGAACATATTACGCAAATACCAAGACTCAAAATTAGCAGCGATTATTAATTTTCACACTTGATACTTTTAAGCTTCTCATTAATACTTATTACATGCTTGCAAAAATAATTTCTGGAGCGAATATTGGACTGGAATCGGTAAAAGTTGAAGTGGAAGTAGATATTCCACCTCAAGGTTTCCCAGGTTTTACCATTGTAGGCTTACCTGGAAAAGCTACCAAAGAAGCCACAGAAAGAGTCAAATCGGCTATCAAAAATGCTGGTTTTGAGTTTCCCAATAAAAAAATCGTAATCAACCTTACACCAGCAGATTTACCCAAAGAAGGAGCCTCGTACGATCTTCCCATAGCGATTGGGATTTTAGTTGCCGATAATCAGATAGAGACAAAATACGATCTGAATTCGTGTTTATTTTTTGGAGAATTATCTCTTGATGCAAGCTTACGCCACACTAACGGAGCATTATCACTATCATTGTTATCCAGAAAAGAAAAAATAGAGTTGATTTTTGTCCCCAACGTAAACGCTCAAGAAGCAGCCATGATTAGTGGGATTAAGGTTATACCTATATCTAATCTTAAACAGGCAGCAGAGTATCTTTTAAATAAAATTGAAATTAAACCGACTCCTCATATAATTCCTAAGACTTTACACAACCCAGATCAGCTTTTTGATATGTCAGATATTAAAGGTCAAGAACAAGCAAAAAGAGTTTTAGAGATTGCAGCTGCCGGTGGTCATAATGTCCTGATGATGGGTTCTCCAGGTTCTGGTAAAACTTTACTCGCTCGTACTATGCCAACAATTTTGCCAGACATGACCGAAAATGAAATTTTGGAAGTAACTAATATTTATTCGGTGTCAGGTAAACTTTCAGCAGCAGTTTCTGCAATCACCCAAAGGCCATTTCGCAGTCCACATCATACAACTTCTACAGTAGGTCTAATTGGAGGTGGAACTCATCCGATGCCAGGAGAAATTTCCCTTGCCCATAGAGGAGTTTTATTTTTAGATGAATTTCTGGAATTCCCTCGTACAATTCTCGAAAGCCTAAGGCAACCTTTAGAAGATGGTTTAATAACAGTTTCCCGTGCGGCTGGTACTATACAATTTCCGGCGAAATTTATTTTAATTGCTGCTGCCAATCCTTGTCCATGTGGATATTTGTTGTCCAAAACTAAACACTGTATTTGTTTACCGGGTATCGTTGATCGTTATCGCAAACGTTTATCTGGTCCTATATTAGATCGGATAGATTTATATATATCAGTACCAGAAGTAGAAGTCGATAAGCTGGATAAAGATTATGAGTCTGAAAAAAGTACTTTGATTCAGCAAAGAGTTAATTTGGCGCGTAACAAACAACAATTGCGTTACAAAGAAAATAATATGCAAATAATTAATAATGCGGAATTAAATTCCAAACAGGTTAGAAATGTTTGTATCTTAAAAGAAGATGCTAAAAAGATTTTGACCCAATCTACTCAACAACTTGGTTTATCAGCAAGATCTTATTTTAGAGTCTTAAAAGTCGCTCGTACTATTGCTGATCTGGCAAACTCTGATAATATTGAAATAGATCATGTAGCTGAGGCCTTACAATACCGGCCAAGAATTGAAGAATAATATGACTAAATTATCAATCCTAATACCAGTCTATAACGAAAAAAATACCATTATTGAAATAATTAATCAGATAAAAAAATCATGGAAAGAAGCTGAAATTATTATTGTTGATGATGCTTCTAGTGATGGAACCCAAAAAATACTTGCAAAAATTAATGACCCGAAAATTAAAATTTTTTACCACCAAAAAAACCAAGGAAAAGGTGCAGCCCTCAAAACCGCGATTGCTTATGCTAGTGGAAAGATAACCATTATTCAAGATGCTGACTTAGAGTATGATCCTAAAGACTATAAATCATTGATAATCCCAATTGAGGCTGGTAAGGCCGAAGTTGTTTATGGTTCACGTTTTTTAGGACCTCATCGGAATTTACTTTTTTGGCATATGGTCGGAAATAAATTTATTAATTTATTTGCTAATGTTTTATATAACACTACTCTCTCAGATTTAGAAACATGTTATAAAGTTTTTAAGACTGATTTATTAAAAAGCATAGATTGGAAGGCCAAAAGGTTTGATTTTGAAACCGAGATTACGGCAAAAATCTTAAAAAAGCATTTGTATATTTATGAAGTTCCAATCTCTTATGCAGGTAGAGATTATTCTCAGGGAAAAAAGATAGGAGCTAAAGATTTTTTCCATGCTTTGTGGTCATTATTAAAATACAGATTTGTAAGTTGATATGAACAAAATTTTCATCGGCAGTAATAACAAAGGAAAGTTAAAAGAGTTTGCTGATGCTTTCTCTAATCTTAAGTTAGATATCACAAATCCTAATGAGTTGGGTATTGATACAGAAATTGACGAAACTGGAAATACCTTTCTTCAAAATTCTCTTATTAAAGCTAGGGTCTGGGTAAAGCTTTCAAAATTACCAACATTAGTTGATGATTCTGGTCTTTGTGTTGATTATCTTGAAGGTAAACCAGGAGTATTGTCTGCTCGTTTTATCCAAGGAAGTGATAATGATCGTAATCTTAAAATACTTGAATTATTAAAAGGTGTCCCACTAGCTAAAAGAACAGCTCATTATACTTGCGTAATTGCTTTTATTGACCCCAAAACTCAAATTGAAACAACAACAACTGGTATATGCGAAGGTGTTATTTTGGAACAACCTTCTGGAAAAGATGGCTTTGGATATGATCCTATTTTTCAGCCACTTAATTATTCTCAAAGCTTTGGAGAGTTACCTTTGGAAATAAAACAGCAAATCAGTCACCGTGCAAAGGCTTTGGCGAAGATGGTTGATTATCTCAAAAAATGGTCTCATTAATGATAATATGAATATATGACTGCCCCAAAAAATATTTTTACAATTTTTTGTTTTGGTATGTTTTTTGGGATTATTATTAGTCCATTTGTAAATACTAAACCTCAAGATATACTTTTATCACCAACAAAATATTTATTTGCTCAAGAACTAATGTCACAAAATAATCCACAACCCCAAATTCCAAAATCTACTGATGGTTATGTAAATGATCTCTTTGCCTCATATGATCAAGAGCAAAATATTTTAATTCAAAATTCACAGGTTTTAGGAGCTAGCGATGTTCAAACTGAAAATACTTTAATTAAAGAAAGGCCAATATCACTTTTAAGCGGTCACAAAACCATCGCTCTTTTTGGAGATTCCATGATAGATACTATGGAAACAGATTCTCCTTATCTAAAAAAAGCACTTAAGCTAGTGTATCCTAATATTGATTTTAATTTATTAAATTATGGTATCGGAGCTCAATCTGTAACTAATGGTTTGAATAGACTGAATGAAAACATAAATTATAAAGACCGCCAATATCCGACAATACTAAATTCTAATGCTGACATTTTTATTATTGAATCATTTGCATATAATCCACTAGATAATAGTGAAGAATATGAGGCCAATATGCGCTCTTTATTAAATCAACTTATAGCATTGGGAAAACCGGTTTATTTTTTGGCTACTATTGCTCCTCTAAAGGCTAATTTTGGCAAAGGTCCAGGTGGAGTCAATTGGGATAGCGATGCGGCCTGGGCACACGCTACCAAGATTGATTCTTATCTTGAGCAAGGAATCTCAATTGCAAAGAGTCTTAATATACCAATAATTGACTGTTACCATCCCACGCTACAAACCAATGGTGAAGGCATAGCAATATATGTTAATAAGCATGATGGCATTCATCCGTCTGTTACCGGTCATCAGTTTATTGCTGATAAAATTGCTCATATGATATCTATATAGAATTTAATTTGTCTAAATTATTTATAATTATGTGTACAAATTAGCTTCCTTCATCTCTTCTTCATAATTTATTGATATTCTGAATATGTGAATGCAATTCAAATCTCCCCTACAGTAAAAGATATCGTCAAGACCAAAGGCGTTTTACGCTTTCAACAGGATCAAAAATTATCAGAAGTACTATCTAGTTTAGTTTCTAGCCATGATGCTGCTTTTGTTTTTAATAGTGAAGAATTTGTAGGAGTTTGCAGTCAAATATATTTGACAAAAACTAGATCAGTGAATAGCACTTCCAAGCTTAAATCTTGTGTAAAAATGCCACCTAAAATTGCTCCAGAAAATAATTTTAAGGAATTAGCTATCCAAATGATAGAAAGTAGAATTTATTTTTTACCAGTAGTTGCTAAAGACGGCCAGTTTTTGGGTATTGTCACAATTAACCGTTTATTCTCGTACTTACTCAAACATCCAAACCTACTTAATTCCGGACATATTGTAGTTAGTAATAGACAGTTAATTACTATAAACCAAGATGTTTCAGTATCTCAAGCTCTTAAGTTAATGCGCGAATACCGAATTGCTAAATTACCAGTTATAAATAGTAATGGTGTTTTAGTTGGAGTGTTGTCAAATTATGACCTCAAAAATACACTTACCCTGCCAAATTCTGCGGGACCGCAAGATAGAAGTGGAGAAAGAAAGAAAAATAAAGGTAAAACGGTCAAATTTTATATGAAACAGATGCCAATCACGCTTAATCATGTTCCAATGTTTGTGGAAGCAGTCGAAATTATGAATCAAAATGAAGTTGGCAGTATTATTATTACTGATAAGAACAACAAGCCAATGGGAATTATTACCAAAAAAGATTTACTGCAGACAATAATTACTCTTCCTAAACTCTAATTTTTTTCGTATTCTAAAATACTAATCCGCCTTTGAATTTCCTATTATTAACTCAATTGTCTTACAGCTTCTGTTTAATTCATTCCACTTTCTTTTAATTTTACTCATATATCCTTTATAATACTCACCATATGTCTTTTTGGAAAATTTTACCCAAACCGATTATGGGCATGGCACCTATGGATGGTGTAACCGATTATGCTTTTCGGCAAATTTTGGCACAAACTGCAAAACCCAGTGTAATATTTACTGAATTTGTGCATGTCATGGCATTATGGCACGGTAAATCATATGTCTATGAAGGGTTAAAATTTGATGAACTTCAAAGACCAATTGTGGCCCAAATATTTGGTTCCCAACCGGAGTATTTTTATAAAGCCGCTCATATCATATGTGAACTTGGTTTTGATGGGATTGATATTAATATGGGTTGTCCAGCCAATACTATTGTTCGCCGCGGTGGAGGAGCACAACTTATTCAAACTCCACAACTGGCTCAAGAGCTTATTATGCAAACAAGACGCGGTATTAATGACTGGGTAGATGGTCAAACTTTGACTCAACTGGGATTAAATAAAAATAAAATTCAACTCATCAAACAAATGAAAAATGGAAAACATAATCAAAAATTACCGATTCCGATTTCTATTAAAACTAGATTAGGAGTTGAAACTAATACCTTACAGCAGTGGAGCGATTATTTACTGGAAACCAATCCCGATGCTCTCACAGTTCATGGACGAACCTTAAAACAGCTTTATCATGGCCAAGCCAACTGGCAGGCCATTGCCTCTATAAGTCAAAAAGTTAGAGCAGCCGGAATTGTTTATTTAGGTAATGGCGATATTAAAAATCATACCGATGCATTAGAAAAGGCTAAATATTTTCAACTAGATGGAATTTTGATCGGCAGAGCGGCTTTAGGTAATCCCTGGGTATTTTCTCAAAACCAAACAGTAGAACTTAAACAGAGATTAAATACGCTACTTGAGCATGCTAGAGTATTTTGTCAAAATACCAATGATAAACAATTTCCAGCGCTTAAAAAACATCTTGGTTGGTATTGTCAGGGTTTTGATGGAGCCAAAAAACTCAGAATCCAACTGATGGAAAATAAAAACTATTTTGAAATTGAAGAGACGGTTCTAAGTTTTGGATATTAATTTGTGACAAAAAGTAGTTCGATGTAAATTTTTTATCAATCCATTTTTTTGAATTTGATGACAATGCCAGGCAGTTCCATATCCTACATGTTTTTCAAATCCCCAAACTGGATATTGTTTGCCTATTTCTATCATCAAATTGTCCCGATATACTTTGGCAATAATTGAGGCCATTGAAATTTCATTAATTTTGTCGTCACCGCAAATAATAGTCTGAGAACCATCAATCCATTCGTCACGCCCATCAATTAACAATTTGATCTTTTCAAAATCTAATTTTGATTTACTTTTGATATCTTTAAGCGCTAAAAAGGCTGCTAATCTAACAGCGTTTGAAATACCTTTTTGATCTATTTGATTAGCCGACACTTGGCCTATTCCAAAAATATAATTCTCTCTAATCCAAATGTTAGCTTTCTCTTTTTGTCTAGCAGTCATCTTTTTACTATCACGTATTACAATGTCTTTGGGAATTTTTATTTCCTCGTTTGATAAAACGCAAGCTACCACAACAGGACCAGCCAAAGGTCCACGTCCCACTTCATCAAAACCGAGAATTAAATTTTTCATAAATTTAGCTTAATGATTGTTAAGGTGTTAATAATTGTAATTATATTATAAAATTAGTAGATAGTTTTATATATGGAAATATTTCAAACAATTACCTTTGCTGGAATCATTGGTTTTCTCACTTTGATAGTCGGAATCTTAACTAAAGTAATTGGATTACCTGATCAAATTAGAAAAAATTATAAACTTCAATCTACTGAGGGACTTTCAACCTCCTTCATATTCCTAGCTTTTATATCTTATATGCTTTGGACTTTACATGGCATAATGGAAAAAGATATTGTTCTAATTTTAGGACAAGGACTGGGAATACTCACAACTGGAATAATAATCTGGCAAATTATTAGTTATAAAGGAAAAAAATAGCACAATCCAAAACGCATTACAAATAACTTCTCAGTATTTTACTTCTTTACCAAAATTTAAAAAATCGTTATAGTTACATTATGAATTCTGATAATACCAAGTCCGTTCAATTACCTAAACCAGTTACGGTAACAGGGTCAGCTTTTCCAGATCCAGTGGTAAACAATAACAATAATCAAACTACTTCTACTCCTGTTGATAAAGATGAACTACCTATGCCAGCAGCTGTTTTTGACGACAGCGATGAAGATAGTGAACCTATAATAAAAAATGAGCCTGTTGAAGATACTGAAAATAAGTCACCTTTAGATAATTTGTTACCAGAAATTGTTCCTGCTTCTTCTGATCCAGCTTTACAAACCAAAATAACTTCTATTACTAATGCAAATTCTGATAACGGAGATCTTCCCGTAGTTTCTTTTCCTCCATTAATTGATGAAAGTGAAACAAATGATAATAGTACGCAAAATCCAGAAGAACAGTTACCAAATGTGACAGATAATACAAATCAAGAAGTTGAAAGTATGCAAGACAACCAACTAAGTTCCGAAGACTTAATTAATAACCCAGCAGTACCTGAGGCAAATGATCAAGTCTTTTCTTTACCCCAAATTAACGTAAATACCATCCCTCAAAAAGTTTCAGCCTTAGACGCCAGCCAAAATGATACTCATTACGATGGACAGGATTTAACAAATAATTCTGTTTACCCACAACCTCAAATAGATCAAACTGCAACTATCCCGCAAATGTCAAACATTGATAATCAAAATCCGAAATCTGGTGGTGGATTAGGTAAAATTATGCTTGGAATTGGAGTTTTTCTAATTGGCGGCGGATTGGTGGTTGGCGGCTATTTCGGTGTTTCAACTCTGCTTAATAAAAATAAATCTCAAAGTCCTTCTGTTGCCTATCAAGAGCCAAACATTACTCCTAGACCTCTGCAGTCACCTCAAAACTTACAAACAGCTAGTCCTTCAGCAACAGTACAGAGCAGTCCCAAAGCAACAACTAAAGCCACTCCAAAAGCAACTGTTAAACCAACAACTGAAGGAATGCTAAAAGTCCAAATATTAAACGGTTCTGGTA
The DNA here is from genome assembly GCA_964464155.1 of uncultured Pseudomonadales bacterium. Taxonomy (GTDB): domain Bacteria; phylum Patescibacteriota; class Microgenomatia; order UBA1400; family UBA1449; genus CAYLQQ01. The sequence goes on along the minus strand of CAYXFC010000001.1, from coordinate 7,369 downwards.
AAAAAGGAGATGCACTAACTGCTAAAAATCTTATTCAAACAGATAAGTTTGATATAACTACTGGAAATGCTGAGAATTTTGACTTTACAAAGACAACAGTTGATTATAAAGAAGAAAGTAAGACTACAGCCACACAATTTGTAAAAACTCTAGAAAAAACTTACGGCGAAGTGGTTTTAGGAGAAGTGTTAGCAGATAGTAACGATTACGATTTTGTAATCACTTTAGGATCAGATACAACAAGTGAGTCTCCTACTCCTAGTGCGACAGCAGTTCCAGAATTATAAAAATCTTCTGTTATTATATAATTAGCATTAATTTTGTAGATAAAAAATAATTTGTCATAATACTTGCATGTATAAAATTGATAAAAAGTTTGCAATTCCTTTAGTTCTAGGTATTTTTTTGGGATTTATATCTCTTTATTTATTTAATATTTTTATAAAAAAAGATAATTTTCTAAGTCCTTTGGGGAATAATCCTCAAATTTTAGCTGCTAAAGTACCATCTAAAAAACCAATCATCGGCTTTTTACCTTATTGGAATCTAAATACTGCCTCAATCCCATTACATCTAATTGATTATTTAGCATATTTTAGTGTGACTTTTAACCCTGATGGAACTATCAAAAAAATGGATGAAGGTAATTTAGAGATTGGCTGGTACAAGTTAGGTAGTGATGAAATGAAACAATTGTTCGAACTAGCTGATAAACAGGATGTGGGAAGAATGATTACTTTCACTGCCTTTAATAATGAAATAATCGACACTTTAATTGGTAGTTCTAAAACTAGCCAAAAGACAATAGATTCAATTATTACCTTAGTTAAGCAATATCAACTTGATGGGGTTAATATAGATTTTGAATACCATACAGGTTATCCCATTTCGAAATCTCCTCAATATTATGTCGATTTTATTGATAAATTAAGACAAGAATTAGATAAACAAAATCTTGAGGATGTAATAATCAGCCTAGATCTATATGCTAATGCTTTTATTAATAACAATTATTATGATAGTGTGAAATTATCTCAAGTTTGCGATTGGGTCGTATTAATGGGTTATGATTTTTACCAAACAAGTTCCTCTAATGCTGGTCCAGTTGCCCCACTTAAAAACCCTAATGGCAAAAGTATTACTCAGGCACTTGATAGTGCGCTAAAAAATGGTATCAAAACTAATAATATTATCTTAGCCATGCCTTTTTATGGTTATGAGTGGCAAACTGTTGATGATAGTTATAACTCAGCCACTTACCCGGGATCTGGTGCAATGGCTTCTTACAAACGTGTAATGTCACTTATCAAAGATCAGGACGTCAAAATCCAATGGGATAATCAGTCTATGAGTCCTTGGCTTAGCTATAATGATAATGGGAACATCCAACAAATATATTATGAAAATGATCAATCCATTGGTTACAAATTACAATTGATCACACAATTGCAATTACAAGGAGCAGCTATCTGGGCTTTGGGATATGAAGGCTCCGATGCTACAGTATGGAATGTAATTGAACAGTGGCGTAAAAACCAAAATTGACAAAATATTAGATATTGAAGCTAGAACTTAGTAAAATATTATTTTTATATTCTAGATTCTATATTCTAAATTCTTTCCCTATGATTGTTATTAATCTAAAAACCTATCGCGAAGTTACCCAAAACGATCATGTTATTGAACTGGCTCAAATTTGTCAGCAAGTTTTTGAGCAATATCATGTTTCTATTGTCCTTTGTGTCCAAGCAACTGATATTACTGAAGTAGCAAAATTTGTTACTATTCCAGTTTTTGCTCAACATATTGATCCGATTGAGCCTGGCAAAAATACTGGCTTTATATCCAGTTTTGCCGCCAAACAAGCTGGAGCTACTGGAGTGATGATTAATCACAGTGAACACCGAATTGGCGATGAAAATATCCGCAAAACCATGCAGATAGCTAAACAAAATGGCTTACAAACTTTGCTTTGTGTGGAAAATGCCGCCGAAGCTCAACGGCTTATCGATAGTCAACCAGATATAATAGCTTTGGAAGATCCTATTTTAATTGGAGGAAATGTATCCATAGTTACCAATGATGAAGGTAAACAAAAAGTTCAGGAATTTGTTAATTTACATTTACCTACTAAATGCCTGGTTGGAGCGGGAGTAAAAGATGGTAATGATGTGAAAGTTTCGATGGAAATGGGGGCAAATGGAGTTTTGATTGCCTCTGGTTTTGATTTGGCTTCCGATCCTAAGACTGTTTTGGAAGATCTCTGTAAAGGTTTTACTATTTAATATGAAACTCCTCATCCAACGTGTTAATTCAGCATATGTATTAGTTAAAAATCAAACAGTAGGCATAATTAACCATGGATTACTTGTTTTTGTCGGTTTTACTCATACAGATATTCAAGAAACGGTTGATAAATTAACGGCTAAATTATTACAACTACGCATTTTCCCTGATACAAACGACAAAATGAATTTATCTATCCAGGATATAAAGGGAGAAATCCTCATTGTTTCTCAATTTACACTTTACGGCGATTGCCAAAAAGGTAATCGCCCTAGTTTTGTAAATGCTGCCAATCCCAAAGAGGCTGAGAAGCTTTATAATTATTTTGTAAAAAAATGTAAAGAAAGTAATCTAAAAGTTGCTACTGGTGAATTTGGCACTTATATGCAAGTGAATTTGGTTAATGACGGACCAGTAACTGTGATTTTAGAAAAATAGATAAAAATTGCTTCATAGGTTATAATACACACAATCTACTTGATACATTATTCTTTTTATGCACTACCTCGATCCTCTTTACGGTCAGCTCGAATTTGATAACAAAATGCTTAAGCTGTTTCAAACCCCTGCTTTAACCAGAATACGTGATATTTCTCTTTCGGCAGTCCCTCCTATTGCTACTGCTTCTGGAATGATTGGATCACGATTCGAACACTCAGTTGGAGTAGCTCATCTAGCACAGATATTATGCCTTCGTCCCGAATTTGGACATCTTACTAAAAATTTGATTGTAGCCGCACTTTTCCATGATATTGGAAGTCCTCCTTTTTCTCATATTACTGAAAGAATTATGACTGATATAGCAGGAAAGGATCATGAAGAGTTTGCCCAGCATACTATTTTAGCTCCCGAAAATGCTAAACCTATTAAAGACTTTGGAGCTGATCCAGATTTAGTTTTTCAGTTTATTAACGGGAATTACAAACCTTGGTCTGATTTAATTAATGGCAGTATTGACTTGGATAATATTGATAATTCACTACGTTGGGGTAGTGCTATTGGCATTATTCCAACCAACTTTTATGATCCAGAGTTATTACTTAATGCTTATATCCTTAAAGATCAGCAACTAGGACTTAAAAGTAAATTCCTAGGTCAAATTCAAAAATGGGAACTTTGCCGCAGGCTAGTTTATGACGTAGTTTATTCTGATCTTAATTTAACTCCAGAAACCATGCTATTTAGAGGTTTACAGTTTGCTTTTGAAGCTGGCGAGTTAGATGAAAAGTTTTTTAGTCTAACTGATTCTCAGGCCCTTTATACTTTAGAAAACCGATGCAATCCATTAACTCAGAAACTGATTAAAGATATGCGTAGTTGGCATTTTTATTTATCAGCTGGAGAAATCAGTGAAACTGGAGAGGCATCAGAAATAATCCAAACATTTTGTACCAATTGGCACGAAAGACAAAAAATAGCAGATATTATCAGTGATAGTCTTTCTATTCCTAGAGAATGTGTAACGATATATGCTGGTAAAGATAAGGGTTTTAAGAAAATTCATCTCCCTTTCATCGGTAATCATGTACAAACTGAACATGAACCGATCCAAAAATTATATTGGCGGATTAGAGTCTATTTACATCCTGAATATGCAAATTTTAAAGATCAGGCTGAAGAATTGTTGAGAGAGATTACAAGCTGATTATTCCCATTTCTCCCTTTGACAATTAGCACTCTTTCATGTATATTGCTAACTCTAGCTGGTTTTCAATTTACAAAGTGTAATTATTGGATAACTGATATAATATCCTTTTAACTAAAATAAGTTTTTTATCATTATTAATTAAAATATTTCTTACCATGACTGATACTAAAAATAAACCTAACCAACCCACTCCAGCTGATAAACATCCCCAAAGTAGCAAGGATGTTATTGATAAACAAAAAATCACTGATGACAAGAATACCGTATTACCCATGGTCCCATTGAGGGATGTAGTAATGTTTCCTCACTTGGAAATTGTTTTAGCCTTTGGCAGATCACAATCGATTAAAGCTGTGGAACATTCATTCAAAACAAATAAGTTTATTTTTTTGACAACTCAAAAAAATGCGGCAATTGCAAATCCCAACATGGAAGATCTTTATAAAATGGGAACAGTTTGCCGGATTGAGCGTTTGCTAAAAACAGGAGATGAGATTAACGCATTAGTGCATGGTGTTAGACGAGCTTCTATTGTTTCTTGTAATCTTATTGGGGATTTTGGTATAGCTAAGTTGGATATGATCGATGAAATTAATGACGCAAGTCCCGAAGCAGACTCAATAGTCAAAGTGTTAACAAACAATCTTAAACGGGCTGTTAACATGGGAAAGCCCATTGATTTCCTGGTATTTATGAAATTAATGTCTGGTGTCCCTAAACCAGAACTAGCCGATCAGATTGCTTCTATTCTGGATATTACTATTTCCCAAAAACAAGCTCTTTTGGAAATTACTGATGTTAACATTAGACTTAAAACAATTAATGATTTGTTAGCCAAAGAAATCGCAGTACTAGAAATTGAACATAATATTACAAGTAAAACTCAAAAGAAATTTGACAAATCAATGCGAGAAGCCGTACTTCGCGAACGTATGAAGACTATTCAAAAAGAATTGGGTGAAAATGTGAGCGAAGAAGATATGGACGATCCAGAAGTTGGAGAATTCCGCAAAAAACTCAAGGGCGTTAAAATGCCAACCGAAATTAGAGAAAAAATCCAGAAAGAAATTAATCGTCTTAGCCGAATGCATTCCTATAATCCAGAGTCGGGATATATTAGAACTTATCTGGAAACCATTATGGAAATGCCCTGGGGAAAATATAGTAAAAATGATATTTCAGCTGATAAAGCAGAAAAGGTTTTGGAGCAAGATCATTATGGATTAAAAGAAGTTAAAGAGCGTATTTTGGAATATCTATCTGTGATGGCACTGCGCAAAAAACAAGCTGATAGATTACCAACCAAAGCCAAAGAGGCAAAAAATACCACTATTTTATGTTTTTCAGGACCTCCCGGTGTCGGTAAAACTTCTATTGGAAAATCAATTGCTAAAGCTTTGGGCCGTAAATTTGTCAAAGTATCTATAGGAGGAATTAGGGATGAGGCCGAAATTCGAGGCCATCGTCGGACTTATGTTGGAGCTATGCCAGGTAGAATTATTCAGGGAATTAAGGACTCTGGAACTATGAATCCTGTTTTTATGCTGGATGAAATAGATAAAATCGGCAGTGACTTCCGTGGAGATCCTTCCTCAGCACTATTGGAGGCTTTAGATCCAGAACAAAATACTGGCTTTTCAGATCACTATCTAGAAGTCCCATTTGATTTATCTAAGGTTTTATTTATCACAACTGCAAATGTTTTGGATACTATTCCTCCATCTCTTAGAGACAGGTTAGAAATTATTAGATTTTCGGGATATACCGATGACGAGAAATTTGAAATTGCCAGAAAATATTTATATGAAAAAACATTGTATGGTTCCAGTTTGCTCAAAAAGCAAATTGCTATTAGTCCCTTGGCATATCGTAAAATTATCAGAGGATACACCAGAGAAGCGGGAGTTAGAGAGTTAGAACGCAATTTAAATAAAATTATGCGTAAAATTGCTAAAAAAATAAATAGTGAAGAGATAACTAATATTAAAATTACTCAAGATAACTTGCACGAATATTTGGGTCCTCGCAAATACACTGATGCTGTTGCTGAGGCAAAAGATGATATCGGAATTTCAACCGGACTTGCTTGGACACAAGTTGGGGGAGATATTCTATTTATCGAAGTGGCTTTAATGCCTGGTAAGGGTAGAATTGTCATTACTGGAAAACTTGGTGAAGTAATGCAAGAAAGCTGTAAAGCAGCTCTTTCATATATCCGAAGCCATTGGAAAGAGCTAGGAATTGAAAAAAATATTTATTCTAAATATGATTTTCATATTCATGTTCCTGAAGGCGCTGTTCCCAAAGATGGTCCATCTGCAGGAGTAGCTATCACTACAGCCTTGTATTCAGCTATTTCCAAACAAAAAATCCATAAAGATGTTGGGATGACTGGAGAAATAACGCTGCGTGGTCGAGTTTTGGAAATTGGAGGTCTCAAAGAAAAATTAATCGCTGCTCACCGAGCAGGACTGAAAACAGTCATTATACCTAAATACAACGAGAAAGATCTTGAAGAAGTCCCAGAAAAAGTGAAAAAAGAATTGAAGATTTTATTTGCTGATCAAATTGGAGACGTACTAAAAGTAGCTGTAGTCTAAAAACCTAAAATCAATCCTGGAATTTATAAATTAGATGAAGCTAATAGTTTAATCTTTCCTAATCTGACTTAATACTGTTTGGATAGTAATAAAAGTCGGGACAGCCAAAATTGCTCCCCCGACTCCACCCAAAGTTACTCCTACCATCAAACATAGTAATGTCACGATTGGTTTGAGCCCTACTGATGACCGCATTACGAGTGGCACAATAATATTATTTTCCAACTGTTGGACAGCAATTGATACGATTATAGTCCCAATGGTAATTGGAATAGAAATAGTCAAACCTATCAGCGCTGCTGGAACAGCTGCAATTGTCGGTCCCAAATTGGGAACTAGTTCTAGTAATCCAGCTAGTAATGCCAGTGGTAAAGCAAAAGGGATTTTGATTGCTGATAGACCCACATAAGTTAGGGTTCCAACTATTAGCATTAACAATAGCTCTCCTCTAACCCATCCACCCAAACGCTTTTCAACACTTACAAAAATTTCCAAATATTTACGTTCTCTGTGTCCATCATGTAAAAGCAGCCTTAAATATTTCTCCAAATTGGGTCGTTCTATGAGAATATAAAATGTCATTACCAACAATGAAAAAATGGTTATCACATTAGATGCAGCCCCCAAAATAATCTTTAAAACATTGATTAAACTAGACGAAATTGTCTGGATTTGAGAACTTATTACGTTTTGATCAAATTCCAATAAGTGATTCTGATTTAATATTTGAATCAAGGAATTAGCCAAAACACCTGTTTGTTCAATCAGAGTTGGAATAATGCCGGCAAAGACTAAAGAAATAATCCCAATCACAATAATAAAGCTGACTAAAATA